>JBPCVX010000159.1:0-11881 GCA_051010095.1 Hyphomicrobiales bacterium | reverse complement strand
TCAGCACGCGACGCTGCGTTGGTGTCAAAATTTTCCAGGAACGAGGAAAAAAGCGCAAGTTAGTGTGAACACTTTCGAGCATTTTTGACGCAGTTCCGGTCAAATTTTGCCCAACCCTGAAAGGGCCACGACCAAATCTGGCAGATTGTCGGCGTTCGTCCTCGAATGTGCACCGCATGTCCTTCGTCCTCTCTCCTAAATCTGCCAAGATTTTTCCGGCGGCGCAGCCCGCGCGGTGATACTCAGCAGACCCTAGACCAGCCGCCGTTATTGTCTTTCGTGGGGGTCCGGCGTCACAAAAGTGGAAGGCTGGACAGGCAACCCGCGCCGGTCTCGTTAGGGCTGCTTCCTTCCGGATCTGACCCGGTTGGCGAGAGACACGCCTGCCGCCAACCTTCCAAGGCCACTTATCGTCTAGAAGTGGGCAAATGGCAAGAAAAAGCTTTGCTCTTTTCACATGGCTCATGTCATATCTCTTGTTTTACAACCTCACACGGTAAAAACCACATGGCAAATGAGATCCTGCACAGTTTCGCAGGCGGCACCTTAAACCGTGCAGCACTTGAGCGACCCCAAGAGGGATATGTGGAAAGCCAGCTTGCGCGCGGCGATGCCAAGGTAGTTACGTTTGCCCAAGATCGCGTGCTTGTCGACACCAGCGCGCCTGCATCACTCTATTACACCGCGCCAGGTGCGTTGGAAAATGCCGGCCCTTTGCCGGAAATTCTTCTCGGAATTGATGATGAAAAACGCCCCGTATTCGCGCAATTCACCCCCGTTGATGATGAAGGAAAGCCAACCGCAACATTGCCGGACACTGTTAAAGCGATTGATCTGCGTTCACTTGCAGCCCAGGCGCTGTTGCCAGCAGAAGAACTGGGTTTGCTGGCCTATGCCCGCTCGCTCTCAAACTGGCACTCCACCCACAGGTTCTGCGCCAATTGCGGTGAACCAACTGAAATGCGCGGCGGCGGCGACAGGCGCTCATGCACAACGTGCAGCCGCGAGCATTATCCACGCACCGATCCGGTCGCCATAATCCTTATCTACAAGGGCGATAAATGCTTGTTGGGCCGCGGCCGCCATTTTGATGAAAAGCGCTACTCCGCACTCGCTGGATTTATCGAAACGGGCGAAAGCATTGAAGAGGCCGCACGTCGCGAAATCTTTGAAGAAGCCGGCGTTAAGGTGGGTCGCATTATTTATCATTCCAGCCAACCCTGGCCATTTGTTTCAACCTTGATGATCGGACTGATGGGTGAAGCTGAAAACACGACCATCACTATGGATGAGGAAGAGCTTGAGGATGTGCGCTGGTTTAGCCGCGAAGAGGCCCGTCAAATGCTTGACGACACCCACCCAGATGGCTTCACCGCCCCGCCTGCGCTGGCGATTGCTCACCACTTGCTCAAGAGTTTTGTAGACAGCTAAACATTCGCATAGCTTGCTTAAATTCCCTTTACGCGGTCTAATCGAACTGTCCGGACATATTTTCGTTTGGGGAGCGTATTTTTATGGCGAAAGATTCCAGTATTAAAAAAATTCCTAACAAGATCTACGAGCGCGAATTGGCGCGATTACAGGTTGAATTAGTGAAACTTCAAGAGTGGATTAAACACGAGGGCCTGAAGGTCGTCGTTATTTTTGAGGGACGTGACGCGGCCGGCAAGGGGGGAACGATTAAGCGCATTACCGAGCCTCTTAATCCGCGCATTTGCCATGTGGTGGCCTTACCCGCCCCCACTGAGCGTGAACAATCCCAATGGTACTTCCAACGTTATGCGGCCCATTTGCCAGCCGCCGGTGAAATGGTGATCCTCGACAGGTCCTGGTATAATCGCGCTGGCGTTGAGCGCGTTATGGGGTTCTGCACTGAGGAAGAATATAAAGAGTTTATGCGCTCATGCCCTGAATTTGAACGCATGTTGGTGCGCGCCGGAATCAAGCTCATCAAATACTGGTTCTCGGTGAGTGATGACGAGCAAGAAAAACGCTTCCAGGGCAGGCTGACGCGCCCCACAAAACGCTGGAAGCTCTCACCTATGGATTTGGAGTCACGCAAGCGCTGGGTGGAATACTCAAAAGCCAAGGATGCGAATTTCGCCCACACCGATATCAAGCAAGCCCCTTGGTATGTGGTGAATGCCGACATCAAAAAGCATGCCAGGCTCGATTGCATCTCGCATTTGCTGAGCCAGTTTGATTATCAAGATCTCACGCCTGAATCTATTGAGCTGGACGAGCGACCGCCACAACAAGGCTATGTGCGCCCACCCATGGAGGACCAAACCTTTGTGCCCAATGTGGTGGCGGATTTGATGTCTGAAAAGCAGGCGGCTGAATAGGCTTTAGCTCTGAACCTTAAACTGCGCGTTCGCGGCTGAAATATGCTGCAGAAAGATGTCAGCGCACTTTTCCCAACTGAAATTGAGCGCATAGGCGCGGCATTTTTCTTTCGGGATATCAAGGGCTGCAAGTGATGCCTTTTGAAGGTCATTATCGAGCACACCGGTATCGCTTTCGCCCACAACGTCAAGGGGGCCGGTCACTGGAAATGCTGCTACAGGCAAACCGGCCGCCAGGGCTTCGAGCAACACGATACCGAATGTGTCAGTAAGGCTCGGGAACACAAACACATCAGATGATGCGTAAAGTTGTGCCAGTTCCTCGCCTTCCTTTTTGCCCACAAACACCGCTTGCGGATAGGATTTTTTAAGACCCAAAAGCGCTGGACCATCGCCCACCACAAGCTTTGTGCCCGGCAAATCGAGATCAAGAAAAGCTTCAATATTCTTTTCAACAGCAACCCGCCCGACATAGAGGAAGATTGGTCGTGGAAGACTTAAAACCCCAGCGCGCGCGGGCGTGAAAAGGTTTGCATCGACACCCCTTGTCCAGGATACGAGGTGCTTGAAACCTCTGTCGCGCAAGTCGTGTTCAAGGCTTTTCGTGGCCACAAAACAAGCAACACCTGCATTGTGGAAGTTTGCCATCCACTTATAGGTCCAGGACGCAGGGACATGCACACGGGCCGCCAGATATTCAGGAAACCTGGTGTGAAAACTTGTTGTAAACGGTTTCGAATTCTTGCGACACCAACGCCGCGACAGAATGCCGAGCGGACCTTCGGTGGCGATATGCACATGATCTGCGCTGATTTCTTGCAAGCGACTTGCAACTGTGCCTGGTGTGGTGAGGGCCAGACGTATCTCAGGATAAGTCGGGCAACCCATTGTACGGTAATCGCTTGGGTTGATCGGGTGCACGTCAACGCCGCGCTTTTCCAAGTTGATTTGCAAGTGTTTCAACGTGCGCACCACACCGTTGACCTGGGGGGCCCACGCGTCTGAGACCAGGGCCAATTTCATCAAGCAGCTTCTCTCTTGTCTCGTGGGATGGGGTAGAGTGAACCCGTAATCATGTGATCGGCCCAGCGGATGATTTCAAACTCACCATCGTGGGTTTCAACAACCGCCGTGCAACTCTCCACCCAATCACCTGTATTTATGTATGTGACGTTCTAATCATCATGTTTGGCGGCGTGGTGAATATGACCACAGATAACACCATCGGCGCCGCGTTCGCGTGCAGCGGCGGCGACCACACGCTCAAACTCGCCAATGAAGTTGACGGCGTTCTTGACCTTGAGCTTTGCCCATGCGGACAATGACCAATAGGTAAATCCGAAATGGCGACGGATCTTATTGATGTAGGTATTGATCCAGAGCGCAAAGTTGTATGCCCAATCACCCAGGAAAGCGATAAACTTGGCGTGGCGCACTACCACATCAAACTCATCGCCATGTAAAACGAGGAATCTTTTACCATTTAGACCTTCATAGATGGCATTATCGCGAATGGTTATATTGCCGAAATCACTGCCGCTATAACTGCGAAGGAATTCGTCATGATTCCCGGGAATATAGACAATTTCTGTGCCTTTGCGCCCTTTGCGCAGAACTTTCTGCACCACATCATTGTGCGGCTGAGGCCAGTGCCACCCACGGCGCAATCGCCATCCATCGACGATGTCGCCCACCAGAAAAAACTTTTCCGCATCATTATGTTTCAGGAAATCAAGCAACATTTCCGCCTGACATCCTTTGGTGCCCAAATGAACGTCTGAGAGGAAAATCGCCCTATGGTGTCGTGTTGGTGAGTTGTGTTTCACAAACATATCCAGTGCATCGGCTTTGATGTTTGCGATCTGCCTGATTCTCATGTCAGTTGAATGACGCGAAATGACATAAAACCTTCATACTACGGCAATATGGCTCGCAGTGATTTCGACTCCGGGGGGAAGCCATGACGGACAGCACCTACAACGTGCTTTTTCTGTGTACGGGAAATTCAGCACGCTCTATTTTGGCAGAAGCTATCCTAAACGATCTCGGCAATGGGCGGTTCCAGGCCTATTCCGCAGGGTCTGACCCAAAGGGCGAAGTTCATCCAGGCGCCATAAACTTGCTAAGCAAACTCGGGCATAAACTGGACTTTGCGCGGTCTAAAAGCTGAGCTGAGTTTTCAGGGCCAGACGCGCCGAAAATGGATTTGATCTTTACCGTTTGCGATAATGCAGCATCAGAAACCTGCCCCATCTGGCCCGGCCACCCCAAAAGTGCCCATTGGGGCATTCCCGACCCCGCTGCAGAAACCGGAGATGAGGAAGCGGTCGCCAAGGCCTTCCACTTAGCCCATGAACGCCTTACAAAGCGCATAAAGGCTTTTCTGGCGCTGCCAACGGAGCACATTGCGACGGATGCCTATAAAGAAGAACTAAGAAAGATCGGGGATTTTTCCATATGAGTTATTCACCGGCACAGCGCTATGGCGCTGAGTTCATCGGCGCGGCCTTCCTGCTGGCAACCGTGGTCGGATCAGGCATCATGGCAGAAACGCTTGCCGGGGGAAACGTGGCCATCGCGTTGCTTGGAAACACCATCCCCACAGGGGCAATTCTGGTGGTGCTGATCACAATGCTTGGCCCCATTTCTGGTGCACACTTTAATCCAGCGGTTACATTTGGGTTTCGCCTGCGCGGCGATATATCAACGCGTGAAAGTGTAGTGTATGTGATTATGCAAATCCTTGGTGGCTTGGTGGGTGTTTACGCAACTCATCTCATGTTTGCCCAAGATGTGGTTCAAATTTCGCAGACAGCGCGCACTGGCGGTGCCCAATGGTTTGCGGAAATCGTTGCCACTTTCGGCTTGATGTTTACCATTCTTGCAACATTGAAGGCGAACGCTTCGGCTGTTCCCATGGCTGTTGGGCTCTACATTACGGCAGCTTATTGGTTCACTGCATCCACGTCTTTCGCCAACCCGGCTGTCACGATTGCGCGCAGTTTCACAAACACATTTTCAGGTATCATGCCGGGTCATGCGCCTGGGTTCATCATTGCCCAGCTTGTGGGGGCTGCAATTGCTGTGGGTGTATGCAAATGGCTGCTCACCAGCAGTGAAGACTAAACGTTTATAGCCGCTGGCGGCGCATCTGCGATGGCGGCTCGCTAAATTTTCCAGCATAGGCTTTTGAGAAATGAGACGAGCTTGAAAAGCCCGTTGTGATGGCGATGTCTGTCAGCGGCATGGCGGAATTGCGCAACAGATTGCGCGCCTTTTCCAAACGCAGATCGCGATAAAAAGCCATTGTCGACAACCCTGTTTGCTCGCGAAACACCCGGTTAAGCTGGCGCACGCTCACTTTTGCATATTCTGCGATTTGCGATAGATGCAATGGATCACCAATATGGCTGCGCATGAGGTCGATCGCATCGAGCACAGCCGGGTCATTGGTTCCAAAACGTTCGATAAGCCCAGAACGCTGTGAGCCCTCAGAAGGCCTAATCTCGGTATGCATAAACCAGTCACTGACAAGCCTGGCAAAGTCTGCGCCAAGCTGTTTCGCGATCAATGAATGCATCATGTCCATGGGCGCGATGCCGCCAGCACATGTCACCCTGTCGCGATCAATCACATAAAGGCTGCGCTCGATCATCAACGTGTCTGAAAGTTCAGCCAACATAGGCGCATATTCCCAGTGCACGGTAAGGCGCCGGTTCTCCATTAACCCGGCTGCAGCAAGAATGACCGGCCCGCCCGAGACACCTCCAAGAGTGATGCCGTGGCGGGCAAGCCTGCGCAGGTTTTGCGCCACTGGAACTTTCAGGAAGTCGCGCGGCTCTCCGCCAGCCACCACCAGGAACAAATCAAACTCACTATATTCCGAAAGCTCGCCCGCACCCTCTATCAGCGCCCCGCTTGAGCTTATGGCAAAATCACCTTCAGCGGCAAAATTGCTAACTTTGAAGCGCTTATCCCCACCAAGCAGATTTGCAGCCCGTAAGGGCTCAACAACCGAGGAATAAGACATTAGCGCAAATCCATCCACCAGCAACACGCCCACATGAAAGGGTTTGCGTCGTGATTTAGGGGTATTTTCCTTATTGGCCATTTTTTACATATATCTGGCCAAATTATGAAAGTAAATGCACCCAACTTCCATCACACTTCCGCTCGGAATTTGCAAAGGGTGGTTAAGCAGATGCACTATTCTGCATGGAAGGTTTTTTGGGAAGGTCTAACCGGCAATAAAGGGTGGAAGCCTGTATGGCGATATCCTGAACCCAAAGCTGAATATGATGTGATCATAATTGGCGGCGGCGGCCATGGGCTGGCCACCGCATATTATCTGGCCAAGGAACACGGCATTACAAATGTTGCCGTGATCGAGAAAGGTTATATTGGCGGCGGCAATGTGGGTCGCAATACCACCATCATCCGCTCAAACTACATGCTGCCCGGCAACGAGCCTTTCTACGAACTTTCCCTAAGGCTTTGGGAGGGCCTTGAGCAGGATTTCAACTATAATGCGATGATCTCCCAGCGTGGTATTCTCAACCTTTCACACTCCGATCCCCAACACGATGCTTATGCCCGGCGCGGCAATGCTATGCGGTTGGCGGGTGCGGATTCCGTTTTGCTCGACAAAGAAGCGGTGCGCGAGATGGCACCCTTCCTTGATTTCGACAATGCGCGCTTTCCCATAAAGGGCGGCATCTGGCAGCCACGCGGCGGCACTGTGCGCCATGATGCGGTTGCTTGGGGGTATGCGCGCGGTGCCGATGAGCGCGGTGTCGACATTCTGCAAAACCGCGAAGTAACAGGCTTCATCATTGAAAATGGTGTGTGCAAGGGCGTTGAAACCTCGAAGGGTCAGGTGCGCGGCAAAAAAATCGCCGTCTGCGTGGCAGGCTCATCTGGCAAGGTTATGTCTTATGCGGGCATGCGCCTACCCATTGAAACCCATGTCTTGCAGGCTTTTGTAAGCGAGGGCCTTAAGCCGATCATCCCCGGTGTCATCACCTTTGGCGCTGGGCACTTTTATGTCAGCCAGTCTGATAAGGGCGGGTTGGTTTTTGGCGGCGATATCGACATGTACAACACCTATGCCCAGCGTGGAAATCTGCCCACCATTGAAGATGTGTGCGAGGGCGGCATGGCGATCATGCCAATGATTGGCCGCACCCGGCTGTTGCGCGCCTGGGGCGGGGTAATGGATATGTCCATGGATGGCTCGCCGTTCATCGACAAAACCCAAATTGACGGCCTCTATTTCAATGGCGGCTGGTGCTATGGCGGGTTCAAGGCAACGCCTGCTTCGGGCTTTTGCTATGCCCATCTGATCGCGACAGACACCCCCCACAAGGTGGCCACCGAATATAAGCTCGACCGGTTCAGGCACGGTGCGATGATTGACGAAAAGGGCGCCGGCGCCCAACCGAACTTGCATTAGAGGAAGCAGACCATGATTATCAACCATCCTCTGCTGGGACCGCGCGATGCGGCTGAATTCACCTATCTTGGCGATGCATCCTTAATCAACCGCCCGGATTGGCAGGCCGATGACGCGCAGGAGCTGTTTCACGACTACACTTATTTGCGCGATAACCCGGCCGGTGAGCACCGCGAGCTATGGTATCACGAGCAAGGTGACCGTTCTTGGCTGGTGGTCACGCGCAACACGCTTACCCACGAAATCACCAATGTTGAACTTGCCCGCGATGTGGCGAAAGCACAGGGGCGCAGCACATGAGCCAGATAAACCGTATCGGCGGCGGGCGCGTCGACCGCAATCAGACAATCAACTTCACTTTTAACAACAAGGCAATGCTCGGCCATCCAGGCGACACGCTGGCGTCAGCGTTGCTGGCAAATGGCCAATGCCTGGTGGGGCGGTCATTTAAATATCACCGCCCACGCGGCATTTTTACATCGGGTTCAGAAGAGCCTAACGCACTGGTACAATTGCGCCGCGGAGCATTTCAAGAGCCCAACACCCGCGCCACCGTGACAGAGCTTTATGACGGGCTTTTTGCCAGTAGCCAGAACCATCGTGGCTCGCTTGAATTCGACCTGATGGAGGTAAATGACGTTCTGTCTCCCTTCCTCTCGGCGGGCTTCTACTATAAAACTTTTATGTGGCCCAAGGCGTTCTGGGAAAAAGTCTATGAACCGTTTATCCGCGCCTCAGCCGGGCTTGGCAAACTGTCGGGTGAACCTGATCCAGACATCTATGATAAAGGCTTTCTGCATTGTGATGTGCTGGTCATCGGCTCTGGACCAGCAGGCTTAACCGCTGCACTCACGGCTGGAAAATCTGGCGCGCAGGTTATTTTCGCCGATGAAGATTTCCTCTTAGGCGGCAGGTTAAACGCTGAAACCCATGAAATAGACGGCATGGCCGGTGCTGACTGGGCGGTGAAAACAGCCGCTGAAATTTCCGCCATGCCCAATGTGCGGGTAATGACACGTTCAACCGTTGTGGGCGCATTTGATCACGGCATTTACAGCCTGCTTGAGCGCCGCACAGACCATCTACCTTCAGCCAATGGCAATCCGCGTCAGATTCTCTGGCGGGTCTATTCAAAGCGCGCCATTTTGGCAGCGGGTGCAACTGAGCGGCCAATTGCCTTTGGCAATAATGACCGCCCAGGCGTTATGCTCGCAGGTGCTGTGCGCACATATGCGAACCGGTTCGGCGTCACGCCTGGCAAAGATGTTGCTGTTTTCACAAACAATGATGATGGTTGGCGCACGGCAAGTGATCTTGCCGCCAAGGGTGTACATGTTTCAGCGGTGGTGGATGCACGCAATGGCGATGCGCGCGCAAACATTGCTGGTGCTGCCATTCATATGAACGCCAAGGTCATCGACACGCGTGGCCATAAGGGCCTGCGCTCCATTACGCTCGATAATGGCGCAAAGATTGACGCAGATTGCCTTGCCGTATCAGGCGGGTGGAACCCGAATGTGCATCTTACCTGCCATCATCGTGGCAGGCCTGAATGGGATGATGGGTTAAACGCTTTTTTGCCAGCAGGTGAAATTCCCCCAGGCATGCTGGTGGCGGGAGCTGCAAGCGGCGCACTTTCGCTGGCAGCAGCGTTGAAAGATGGCCGTAGCAAAGCGGTTGAGGTGGTTAAAGAGCTGGGCTTCAAGACACCGCGCGCCAAGACAATAAAGGCCGAAGATGAGGCTTTTGAAGGCATTCCGTTCTGGTATGTAAAGGAAAGCACAGCACGCGGTTGGGTGGATTTGCAAAACGATGTGACCGTGAAAGACATCAAGCAATCGCACCAGGAAGACTTCATTTCCGTTGAGCATTTAAAGCGCTACACCACCCTTGGCATGGCAACTGACCAAGGTAAGACGGCGAATATCCCAGCCCTTGCAATCATGGCAGAGAACACAGGAAAGTCTATCCCTGAGACCGGTACGACCATATTCCGCCCACCCTATACACCTGTTCCAATCGGCGCTTTGGCGGGCCGTGCGCGCGGCAAGGACTTCCGGCCCTTCCGGCATACTCCAAGCCATAAATATGCTGAGGAGCAAGGCGCTGTATTCGTTGAAACCGGCATGTGGCTGCGCGCTCAGTGGTTCCCTGAAGAAGGTGAAACCACGTGGCGGGAATCGGTCGACCGCGAAGTTGATGCCACCCGTGGCTCGGTGGGCGTGTGCGATGTGACAACGCTTGGCAAGATCGACATACAGGGCAAGGATGCAGCCCAGTTCCTATGCAATGTTTACTCCAATGGGTTTGCGAAGCTGGCCGTTGGCAAGGTGCGTTATGGCTTGATGCTGCGTGAAGACGGCATCGTGATGGATGATGGCACCACTGCGCGGCTTGGTGAAAATCACTATGTGATGACCACCACCACCGCTAGTGCAGGCCCGGTGTTCCGCCATCTTGAGTTCTGTCGTCAATGTTTGTGGCCTGATCTGGATGTGCATCTGATCTCCACCACAGATGGCTGGGCACAGTTCGCGGTCGCTGGACCAAACTCGCGCAATCTGCTGGAAAAGATTGTTGACGCCAAACACGATATTTCCAACGAAGCATTTCCTTTTATGGCCTGCGGCGAAATCACCGTGTGTGGCGGGGTTTCAGCGCGTTTATTCCGTATCTCGTTTTCTGGCGAGCATGCTTATGAAATCGCCGTGCCTGCACGCTTCGGCGATAGCATGATGCGCGCACTGATGGCGGCCGGCGAAGAGTTTAATGTGGTTGCCTACGGCACCGAGGCGCTCGGCGTCATGCGGGTCGAAAAGGGCCATGCCGCAGGTAATGAACTGAACGGCACCACAACGGCTGCCAATCTGGGGCTTGGGCGCATGGTTTCGCAAGCCAAGGATTGCATTGGAAAAACCAATTCAGAACGTGAAAACCTGGTGCGCGAAAACGATTTGCGCCTGGTTGGCTTTAGGCCCGTCGATCGCAACCGAAAATTGACTGCAGGCGCGCATTTCCTGAAACCAGGCGTTGAAGCGAACATGGACAATGATCAGGGCTACATGACGTCTGTTGCCTATTCGCCATCTCTTGGCCACTCGATTGGCCTTGGGCTGATTGAACACGGCAGCGAGCGTATGGGTGAAATCGTGCGGGCGGTGGATTTCGTGCGCGACAATGATCTTGAAGTGGAAATCGTCTCGGCGCATTTCGTCGATCCGGAAGGGGAGCGGTTACGTGTCTGAATTTACTCTGGAAGCCAAGCCCTTCTTGGGCGGTTATAAACGCGATGTTGGCGGGGTTAGCCTTGAAGAGGTGACGGGCCTGGCAATCGTTTCCATTGCCGCACCGCGCGGTGAAGAAACCAAGCTCAAAGCCACCATGAAATCGGCTTATGGGTGCGTGTTTCCAGCACCAGGCGCAATCGCTCATGCAAAGGATAAAAAGACACGCTTTGTGGGCATGTCGCCGGACCAGGTTTTCGCCCTGTTTGATCATGATGGTGCGGATGCTGCAGAGATTATCGGCAAGAAACTCAAGGCACGTGGCTATGTGACCTTGCAATCGGACAATTGGGTGACATTGCGCGCTTCGGGCACGCGGGTGCGCGAGGCGTTAGAGCGGATTTGCCCGGTCGATCTAAATCCCAATGCCTTCGCGATCGATCACGCCGCACGCACCGTTATGGAGCATTTGGGTGTCGTTATTATGCGCGAAGATAAAGATACATTCCTTCTATTGTCCGCATCATCATCAGCGCAGTCTTTTCTTCATGCGGTTGAAACATCGCTTGAATATGCACTGTAAACACAAATAATTAGAGAGTTTTGGGGGAGCTAAAGTGTCCTATAAGAGTGATATTGAGATTGCGCGTGAGGCTGAGAAGCGTCCGATCCAGGAGATTGGTTCAAAGCTTGGGATTTCTCCTGATGATTTGGTGCCTTATGGCCATGATAAGGCGAAGGTTTCTGCTGCTTTTATTGCCGCCCAAAAAGACAAGGATGACGGCAAGCTTATTCTGGTGACCGCGATTAACCCGACCCCTGCCGGTGAAGGCAAGACCACCACCACGGTTGGTCTGGGT
>JBPCVX010000158.1:0-3895 GCA_051010095.1 Hyphomicrobiales bacterium | reverse complement strand
GCCCAGGCATCATGTGGTTCAACAGGGGTTTCATCAGCAGGAGACACCATGAGTTGCCCGCTGGTTGGCTTGAAGTAAAAACTTTCACCCGCCCCAAAGCCCAATGGCCAATTGGATACGTCCGCGCCCTCTGGCGGTGGCACGAGCGCTGCAGATCTGCGCTTGGGCACAAGGCCAACTTTATTTATGCCTGCCAGTTCGGCGACCTTATCCCCCCAAGCGCCGCTGGCATTTATCACCACGGGCGCGGTGAAATCCCCTGAAGGGGTTTGTGCACGCCAAAGATTATCAACGCGCGCAAGGTTTTCCACCCGGGCATTGCACACAAGCGTACCTCCGCGTGCTTTGTAAGCGCGCAAGAACCCCTGGAACAGAACATCTACATCGATCTCGTAGGCCCCATCGTCCAAAAGGCCGCCAACAATCTCGTTTATTTTAATCAGCGGAATATGATCGGCAATTTCATCAACACTCACCTGTCGAAACGATCCTTGGGCTGATCGGGAGAGCTCTTTTTCAATCTCATCTTCCTGCCCGTTCAGCGCCAACATCATCTCACCCTTGGGGGTTAAAATAGGCGCTTCGACAAATCCATCCGGCGGGGTGTGAAAAAATGAGCCCGATGCCTTGGTGAGGGCACGGATAACCGGCGGCCCATATTCCGGCACCCACATGGCAGCCGAGCGCCCTGTTGAATGATATCCAGGCGCATCTTCCGCTTCTAACAAAACCACATTGTGATCACGCGCTAACTCGCTTGCCACGCTCGCACCGGCAATTCCTGCCCCGATAACGATAAAATCTGTTGCCGCACTCATGAAAAAACCTAATCTAGACCAAACACATTTAAGGAGGGGTGATCATGCCCAAAATTTTGATTGGGTTCACTTTATTTCTTTTCACCATTGGCGCAACCAGTGCGCAAGAACTGCCGATATTTGATGGCCACGTGCATTACTCTCAAAATTCTTGGGACACCCTTTCGCCAGCTGAAGCCGAAGAGCGCATGAAACGGGCAAACGTGAACTGGGCGCTTGTGTCCTCATCGCCCGATGCTGGTACACTCATGCTGTTCAAGCAGATGCCCAAGCGGGTGGTGCCAGAGCTGCGACCTTATCATGACAACGTCAACTCATCGAACTGGGTGGACGCACCTGACATCACAAAATATCTGAAAAACCATTTAGAAACAGGTATTTACAAAGGCATAGGTGAATTCCACCTGCATGGCACTTCGATTTACAACCCTGAAGTTTTGAGCACCGTTGCCAAACTTGCCCAAGATCGTGAAATTCTCTTGCATGTACATGCGGGCGCCGAGCAAATTACCAGATTGTTCGAGCTCTCTCCCAATATCACCATCCTGTGGGCGCATGTGGGTTTCGAAGACTCAACTGACCTCATCAATGACATGATGAAAAAGTTTCCCAAACTCTATAGCGAGCTGAGTTTTAGAGCCTCAGATGTTGACGCGGGCGGAGGTGAGGTGACGCCTGAATGGCGCGCCCTGTTCGATGCTTACCCCGAGCGCTTTATCGTTGGCACCGACACCTATATCGCACCGCAATGGCAGCGCTACGAAAGCCTGGTTCAAGAGCACCGTGACTGGCTCAAAACACTTCCCCGCCCGCTGGCCGAAAAAATCGCTTGGCGCAATGCGGTGAAGCTGTTCAACATCGAAGATCAATAGGCTGCCCTATGTCATCACACCTACACTTTGAACTATCAGAATATCAAGCCAGATTAGCCAGAACCCGCGCCGCCATGGAACAGGCAGGTGTTGAACTGCTGATTGTCAGCGACCCATCAAACATGGCGTGGCTGACCGGCTATGATGGCTGGTCCTTCTATACCCATCAGGCCGTCTTGTTGGCGCCAGAAGGGGAACCTGTTTGGTGGGGGCGGGGCATGGATTCCTTCGGGGCAAAGCGCACCGTGTTCATGAACCATGACAATATTGTCGGCTATGAAGACATTTACGTACAAAACCCTGATCAGCACCCGATGGAATCTCTTTCCGCATTGATTAAGGACCGTGGTTGGGCTGGGCTGCGCGCTGGCGTTGAAATGGACAATTACTATTTCTCAGCTGCCGCTTACGAAAGCCTGCGCACCAACTTGCCCGAAACGAAATATCAAGATGCGACTGGCCTGGTGAACTGGCAACGCGCTGTAAAGAGCCCGCGCGAGATTGAGTTCATGCGCCGCGCTGCCCGCATTGTGGAAGCAATGCATGACATGATCGCTGAACGTTGCGAGCCGGGCTTAAAGAAGAATGATTTGGTGGCTGAAATTTACCACACATCTGTCTCCGGCGCTGATGGCCATTGGGGGGATTACCCGGCAATCGTGCCCATGTTGCCTTCGGGCATGGATGCAACCGCCCCCCACCTCACCTGGGATGATCGGCCATTCAAGCAAGGCGAGGCCACGTTTTTTGAGATCGCCGGTGCTTATCGCCGTTATCAGTGCCCGCAATCGCGCACGATTTATCTGGGCACACCGCCGCAGAAATACCTTGATGCGGAAAGGGCGGTGCTTGAAGCTGTCGAAGCCGGTCTTGAACACGCAAAACCCGGTAATCTGTGCGAAGACATTGCAATTGCGTTTTACGACACCCTCAACAAGCATGGGTTCGAAAAAGACAGCCGCACCGGCTATGCCATCGGCATTTCCTATCCGCCAGACTGGGGCGAGCGCACCATGTCTTTCCGTCGTGGTGATAAGTCAGTTCTGCAGCCTGGCATGACGTTCCATTTCATGCCTGCCTTGTGGCTGGATGATGGGGGGCTGGAAATCACCGAACCTATTCTCATCACTGATACGGGCGTTGAGTGTCTGTGCGAAACACCGCGCGCATTGGTGATAAAAACTTAAATCAGGAGCGAACACAATGAGTACCAAGGATTTCAGGCCAGTTTCCGCATTCGACTCTCCACGTTTTGCGGGTGTGGCCACGTTTATGCGGTTGCCTCATATTCCTCTTGAGGAAGCGGATGGTGTAGATATCGGCCTGATCGGCGTTCCCTGGGATGGCGGAACGACCAACCGACCCGGACCGCGCCATGGGCCGCGCCAAATCCGCGACATGTCTGCGATGATCCGCACTTATCACCACGTGCTGAAGATAGCACCATTCGAGACTATCAACGCAGCGGATCTTGGTGATACTCCAGTAAATCCCATCGATCTGAATGATGGCATCAAGCGCATTGAAGACTATTACCATAAGGTTGTCGGGCAAGACATCATGCCGCTCACGGCGGGGGGTGATCATACAATCTCACTCCCGATTTTGCGCGCTGTCGGCGCCAAAGAACCAGTTGCGATGATCCATTTCGATGCGCATTCTGATCTCAACGATGCCTATTTCGGCGGCAACAAGATCACCCATGGCACGCCTTTTCGCCGCGCTATTGAGGAAGGTGTCTTGAACCCGAAGAAAACCATTCAAATCGGATTACGCGGATCAGTAGTGGACTTCACAGACCGGGAGTTTGGCGCAGCAGAGGGTGTGCGCATGATGGATATTGAAGAAGCCGCGGCTTTGGGACCCGATAAAGTGATGGAAGAAGCACGCGCGCTTGTTGGCGATACCCCGGTTTATGTGAGCTTTGACATTGACTGCCTGGATCCCGCCTTTGCACCAGGCACCGGAACGCCAGAGGTGGGAGGCTTCACCACCCGCGAGGCACAATTTATGCTGCGCGGTCTTCGTGGCTTGAACATCGTGGGTGCCGATGTTGTGGAAGTCTCGCCGCCTTTTGATCCATCTGGTTATGCCGCTTTGGCAGGTGCGAATATGATGTTTGAATTGATTTGTGTAATGGCAGAAGTGATTGCAGGGAGACGGTGATAATGGCTGAAAATTTTTTTAACGTGGATGACATGGACC
>JBPCVX010000157.1:0-11711 GCA_051010095.1 Hyphomicrobiales bacterium | reverse complement strand
GCGGGGTTCGAGCGCGGGGTGCGGCCAATAGGTGATTGATCAATATCGATGATCTTATCGAGATGCTCCAAGCCCTCAATGCGGTCATGTGCACCGGGGTTAAGCCTGGAATTGTTGAGCTTGCGCGCAGCAGCCTTATAGAGTGTATCGATTAACAATGTGGATTTGCCACCTCCTGAAACTCCGGTAACGCATGTCAGCGTGCCCAGAGGAATTTCAGCGGTGATATCCTTGAGGTTATTGGCGGATGCCCCTTCCACGCGCAGCATTTTACCGGGTTTTCCGGTGCGCCGGGTCTGCGGAACGGGAATTTGCATCATGCCTGTAAGATATTGCCCGGTAAGCGAGTTTGGGTTGGCCATAACCTGATCTGGTGTGCCATGGGCAACAATTTCGCCGCCGTTAATGCCGGCACCTGGCCCAATATCCACCACATAATCAGCGGTGCGCACAGCATCTTCATCATGCTCAACCACCAACACCGTGTTGCCCAGATCGCGCAAATGTTTCAGCGTTTCAAGCAATCGGTCATTGTCGCGCTGGTGCAAGCCAATTGAAGGTTCATCAAGAACATAAAGAACACCGGTAAGGCCGGAACCGATTTGTGAGGCCAAGCGAATACGCTGGCTTTCTCCGCCCGAAAGCGTTCCCGATTTGCGCGACAAGGTGAGATATTCAAGCCCCACATCATTGAGGAATTTCAGCCGCTCGCGAATTTCCTTTAAAATTCGATAGGCAATTTCGCGCTGCTGCGGGGTGAGGGTGGGTTCAACACTGTTGAACCATTCGCCTGCGTGCTTAATCGACATTTCGGATATTTTGCCGATGTGCAGTCCATCAATCTTTACCGCGAGTGCCTGAGGCTTCAGGCGGAAACCATCACAGGCATCGCACGGATGATCTGACTGGAACCGCGCCAACTCTTCGCGCACCCAGCTTGAGTCAGTTTCCCGCCAGCGACGCTCAATATTGCCAATTACGCCTTCAAATGCCTTCTTGGTTTTATAACTGCGCAGGCCGTCATCATACACAAACGTGATGGGCTCATCACCGGTGCCATAGAGAATGGCCTGTTTGATATCATCATCAAGCTCGTGCCACGGCAGCGACATTGACGCGCCGAAATGCTTGCACAAGGCTTCCAGCGTTTGGGCGTAATAGGGTGATGTGGACCCTGTTTTCGCCCAGGGTGAAACCGCGCCCTGGCGCAGCGATAGATTAGGGTCGGGCACCACAAGGTCTGCTTCAAACTGCATTTGCGTGCCAAGGCCATCACACTTGGGGCAGGCGCCAAACGGGTTGTTGAATGAGAATAGTCTTGGCTCGATCTCATCAATCGTGAAGCCAGATACAGGACAGGCAAAGCGGGCTGAAAAGATAATCCGTTCCGGCGCGCCATTTTCATCTTTTTTGTCGGCGAATTCGGCTACTGCAAGCCCATCGGCCAACTCAAGCGCTGCTTCCAAGGAATCCGCCAGCCGGTTGCCCAAATCATCACGCACCACGATGCGGTCGACCACCACGTCGATATCGTGCTTGAACTTCTTATCAAGGGCGGGGACGTCTTCGATCTCATAAAACTCGCCATCGACTTTTACGCGCTGAAAGCCGCGCTTCATAAGCTCAGCAAATTCCTTGCGGTATTCCCCTTTGCGGCCACGCACGATAGGAGCCAGCAGGTAGAGCCGCGCCCCTTCTTCCAACATCATCACCCGGTCAACCATCTGGGTGACGGTCTGGCTTTCAATCGGAAGCCCGGTGGCGGGTGAATAGGGAATACCCACACGCGCAAATAACAGGCGCATATAATCGTAAATCTCGGTCACCGTGCCCACGGTGGAGCGCGGATTACGCGAAGTTGTCTTCTGTTCGATGGAAATGGCGGGCGAAAGACCATCTATCTGGTCCACGTCCGGCTTTTGCATCATTTCCAGGAATTGCCGGGCGTAAGCTGAAAGACTTTCCACATAGCGCCGCTGACCTTCGGCATAAATGGTGTCGAATGCCAGAGATGACTTTCCTGACCCAGAAAGACCGGTGAACACAATCAGCTCATCGCGTGGAATGGCAAGATCGACGCCTTTCAGATTGTGCGCGCGCGCGCCCTGAATGACGATCTGCTTGCGGATATCATGTTCTTGCTTCTTGGCCATGTCCACTCGTAGCGCAAAGGGAAGTGCGGGGCAATCAGCCTAAGGCCGTGTTCCACATAAGGATGCCACACTTCCTGCCAACTATTGTCAGTAGTGTCGTCTACGACGCAATTACACAAGTGGATCGCCGTGTTTCTTTAGCTGTCCACAAACATTGCGTTGCTTGGTGTCACCCCCCGATGATAGGTGCAGAATGTATCATGTGCGTCCGGCGTCGTGGTATGGATCTTGATATTTGTTATGACTTCAACTGCGCCATGATCAAGGCATGCCTGCTGTGCATCTTTGACGATCTCCAGCAAGCGATCCAGCGGGCCTTTCATGGTTGTCTCCATGGCGCCAACTTGAAACGGCACATTGGCTTCTTTCACAACATCTATCGCCCGATCGACAACTTCGAAATTGTTGCCCTCTCTCACTCTCGGAATCACTTGAAAAGCGAGAAATACATCTGAATTCGGAGATGTGGATGTGTTCCCGGCCATGTTCTAGTTTCCGTGGCTCATTGTGTCGTCTGGCTTTTTTCCATGATCCATATTACCGTGGTCGCCCGCTTTCATAGACTTCACCATGGCCTTAATCTCAACAGGTCCTGCTTTTTCAAAAGTCAACGTCAGCGGAACCATCTCGCCCGGCTTAGGGAGCTCTTTGAGCCCAAATATCATCAAATGATGACCACCCGGTTTCAGCTCAATCATCGCATTTGCGGGAACCTCAACAAACTCAACTTGTCGCATTTTCATCACGCCGTCTTTCATCGCGTGCGTATGCAGCTCCACCTTTTCAGCCGCAGGAGATGAGGCAGCGACAATCTTGTCGTCTTCTTTGCCCATATTGTGCACGCTTACGTAGGCGGCACCAGGCCTACCGGGAAGGGTGACCCGCACCCATGGGGCTTTTAACATCAGGTCGCCGGCCTTGAATTCCATTTCCATTGCGTTCGCCTGCGATGCAAGAAAGCCCACAATGACTGCCAGACAGATTTTGAGAGATTTGATCATGGATTCCATTTAAACCTAAGCGTGGGACATGCGAATGCGGCATGAACGCACAAAAGGGTGAATTAATGAAAATCACGCCAATATGCGATCTCAAGGCGGCTTTGGGCGAGGGGCCTGTGTGGGATCATCAGGCACACGCCCTTTATTGGGTTGATAGTCTGGGCCCGACGCTCTTCCGCTGGGATTACGCAACCAAACAGCCCGA
This sequence comes from Hyphomicrobiales bacterium, assembly GCA_051010095.1. Taxonomy (GTDB): domain Bacteria; phylum Pseudomonadota; class Alphaproteobacteria; order Rhizobiales; family CAJQND01; genus CAJQND01. The sequence goes on along the minus strand of JBPCVX010000157.1, from coordinate 8,352 downwards.
AATCTGGCATCTGCAGGGAGCTGAAATAGGTTCTCTTGCGGTGCGCCAAAATGGTGGGCTTATCCTCGCTAAGGATCATGGTTTTTACGTATTTGACGTCAAGACCGAAGCCTTAAGCATGATTGCAGAGCCATTAGCAGGCATGAATGGTGTGCGCTTCAACGATGGCAAGGTAACGCCAGATGGTGCTTTCATTTCGGGTGGCATGAATATCGAGCGTGGCGGACGCACAAAATGCCCGGCCTTCAGGTTAAATGCAGATCTTTCCGTGGACCACATTCTGGATGGCTTTTATGTGTTTAATGGGCCTTGCTTTAATGGTGCCGGAGACCGTCTATATTTTACAGGTCGAACCGGTCCGATTGAGTTAGGCACATATGTTTCTGGCGGATCTCCGTGCGAAATTCAGGTTTTTTACGCAGATGGCATCCATGATGGAGCTACCATCGATGCTGAGGACCATATCTGGTCGGCTCAATGGAGTGATGGGTGTGTTTTGCGTATTGCGCCGGATGGTGTGCTTGAACGCCGTATAGAAATACCCGACCAGGTTGTCACCAGTGTTATGTTTGGTGGCCCAGAACTTGACATCATGTTTATCACGACGCTTGGCATGGACTTTCGCGGTGTAAAGGTGAAGAGCGTTGATGCTGGCAAAACCTTCATGATCGAAGGCCTCGGAATCAAAGGACGGCCTGAACCTTACTTCAAAGGCTGAATTAGGCAGCTCCAGCTGCCACAACTGAAATCTCCACCTTCCAGTCGGGATGGGCAAGACCTGAGATAATCAGCAAGGTGGACGCTGGTTCCGCACCATCGAGAAATGCATCGCGCACCTGGCGCGTGGTTCCAACCTGGTCTGCGCTTGTGATGTAGCAGGTTATTTCAACAATATCATGCGGACCCAAACCTGCATCTTTCAAGATAGCAAGGATGTTGCGCCATATCTGTTCATGCTGCCCCTGTGAAGTTGTCGCGAGGTTACCCTCAAGGTCCACACCAACTTGGCCTGAGACAAAAACCAATTTTTGACCTCCAGGAACCTCTATCGCCTGGGAGTATTTGCTAAACGGGGGAGGTGCGTTCTGGGTGGAGATTTTGTTCAATGCCATTTCCGGTTCCTTTTGCGTGTTTCACATTTTTCTTGATGAGAACAAATATCGAACATATAGTGTGTCCCAACGCGCCTTGTGGATAAGATGCGCCATGTGTGGTGTGAATCTAGGTCATGAGGTAGTTTGGCGCAAACATGAATAGTGCGGTGCTCTTCTTAGGTTTTGAAAGTGCCGGTTTCAAGCGAGGATGAGGCAATGGCAGGTTCTGTAAACAAAGTGATTTTGGTGGGTAACCTTGGGGCCGATCCTGAGATCCGCCAAACGCGCGATGGTCGGCCCATCGCCAATTTGTCTGTTGCAACTTCTGAAAACTGGAAAGATCGCGCAACCGGCGAGCGGCGCGAAAAGAACGAGTGGCATCGTGTGGTCATTTTTAATGAAGGTTTGTGCCGCATTGCCGAGCAGTACTTGAAGAAAGGCTCCAAGGTTTATTTGGAAGGTCAGCTTCAAACTCGCAAATGGCAAGATCAATCAGGTGCCGACAAATACAGTACCGAAGTGGTTTTGCAGGGCTTCAACAGCACGCTGACTATGCTCGACAGCCGTGCTGATTCAGGTGGTGGTTATGGCGCGCGCTCTGGCGGTGGTGACTTCGGTCAATCCAGCCCGATGGACAATCAGGGCGGCGGCGGCAAGCCTCAGGATTTCTCACAAGAGCTAGATGACGAAGTGCCGTTCTAGCTGTTTCGGCTGTGCCGCGTTTTTGCGCGCCAATGTGGTGCGATGTTAAGACCTGCTTTACCATGACATAACGGGCTATGAGCCTGGACACAATTTTGCCTTCTGTCTCACGCAAACGGCACTTGTTTTGCTTCGATGCGTCGACTTATTCACCGTGGTTGCGGTTAAGAACCGGTCACGGAAATACGCTGAAGCGCGCACTTTGAAATTCGAATGCATGGTTTTATGTGAGAACGTGTGATGACAAAATTTGTACGATTAGCTTCATTTGGATTTTTATTTTGTTTATTGAATTTCCCGGCAGTAGCTGGAGATAAAATTCTTAAAAGCAAAGATATTAAATCTCTGTTTCCAGGTACGTACATGGCCAAGGTGAGTGGCTACAAGGTTGTTATCAAGGCGCGTGGGAATGGCACATTGAAAGGCTCAGCCTTTCACAAAACCGATAAAGGCCGTTGGTGGGTTAAAGGAAATAGGCTCTGTGTTTCCTGGTCGAACTGGACAGACGGCAAGGCAACATGCGGGCGTATCAAACAGTCAGGTGACTGGTATGAAACGCGCAGCGCTAAAGGACCAATGAAATTTCGCCGGATTTAGCAGTTAGCCCTCGGCTTCTTGCGCCGCGCGTTTCGCCGCCTTTTCAGCTTCAACTTGTTCATGGTCTTCTTGGGACTGGACCTCGATGTAGAGCCGCTTAATCTCGGGAAAGCGTCCTTTTATGGTTTTCTCAATCCGGTAGATCGTGCTCTCCACGGTTCCCGCCTTGTAGTGATCGTAGAAATCTATCGACAGCGCCATAAGCACATCTTCCGGTCCCATGTGCATGGTGCGCAGCTCATTAAGATTGCGGATGGTTTCTTCTTGGGCAACGATCTCACGAATGCCTTCCTCAACCTCGGGGCTGGCACCTTCACCAATGAGCAGGGCCTTGGTCTCATAGGCCAAAAAGATGGCGGTGAGGGCCAGAATGCAACCGATGCCAATGGAGGCCACGCCGTCGAGCACGGGCAAGTTCAGATATTCCGCCAGCAGCAAACCCACAAATGCGACCACCAGGCCCGCCATAGCCGCAGCATCCTCAAAAACAACCGTGAATGTTGCTGGATCTTTTGATTGGCGCACAGCCTGAACGAAACCAAGCGTGCCGCGGGATTTGTTGAATTCAGCAACCGCGATATAGAGTGCTACACCTTCAAAGACCATGGAGAGGGCAAGCACCATATAGTTCACCATCGGATTGGTGACCTCATGAGGGTGCAAGACCTTATTTATGCCCTCATAAATCGACACACCAGCACCTACGGCAAAGATTAGAATTGCCACCACAAAGGCCCAAAAATAGAGCTCTCGGCCATAACCGAACGGATGGGTTTCATCGGCTGGCTGGCTGGAGCGTTTCAACCCAAACAATAACAGGCCTTGATTGCCCGTATCGACGAGGGAGTGTATTGCCTCGGAAAGCATCGCAGAGGATCCGGTATATACCGACGCCGAAAACTTTGTGACTGCAATTAAAGCGTTGCCGACGAGCGCAGCATAAATCACTTTTTTAGAGCCAGCGGCCATTTTGGGGACTCCAAATTGCTCAAAAACGTGTCATCTCATCTAGGTGGGTAAAGAGTGTAAGATGTGAAATCAACAGTGAGGTTTACATGAAACGAATTTTTATAGCTGCAATTTTGGTTTTTTTAACTGGATCAAGTCAAACGGTGGTTGCCGGAGGTGCTAATGTTGAGGACGTGAAGATTGAGAAAAGTGCGGACGGCAGTTTCACTTTTCACGTCACAGTCAAACATGGTGATACCGGTTGGGATCATTACGCCAACAAATGGGAGGTCAGTGGTCCAGATGGTACGGTTTACGGAACGCGCATTCTGCACCATCCACATGAAAATGAGCAACCTTTTACGCGCTCGAAGAGGGGTGTTGAAATCCCCGAGGGCGTCGAAAAAGTTACGATAAAAGCCTATGACAGCGTGCATGGTGCGACGGGTGAGGAAATGACTGTAGACCTGCCACGATAATCGGCTGAAAACCTAGATTTTCTGAACAAACAATATCCGCTAGAGTGTTTGCTCTAAGCTCTTAAAATTGCTATTGTGGGCCCAGACGAATCAGAGATTCAAGCTGAGATATATGTGGGCTGTGCAGTGGCGTTTTAGGACACTGCAAAATGCCATTTTCAAGCATATAGGAAAGGTACTGCGTGTCAGACATCGATGGCACTGATGAAGGTGTAGGCGAACCGCCTGAGCGATCTGATATTTCGATCATCTCCATCGAAGAAGAGATGAAGCGCTCTTACCTCGATTACGCAATGAGCGTGATCGTCAGCCGTGCTCTGCCCGACGTGCGTGATGGGCTGAAGCCCGTGCACCGGCGCATTCTCTTTTCCATGCATGAAAATGGCTACACCCACGATAAGCCTTATCGCAAGTCGGCTCGCGTGGTGGGCGATGTTATCGGTAAGTATCACCCGCACGGTGATCAATCGATTTACGATGCATTGGTGCGCATGGCGCAAGAATTCTCTATGCGGCTGCCATTGCTCGATGGCCAGGGAAACTTTGGTTCTGTTGACGGCGATCCGCCTGCGGCTATGCGTTACACAGAAGTGCGCATGGATAAATCCGCCGGTGCGTTGTTGGAGGATATTGACCGCGATACGGTTGATTTCCAACCTAACTACGATGACAGCGAGCATGAGCCCAAGGTCTTGCCGGCACGGTTCCCAAACTTGCTGGTCAATGGCGCAGGCGGCATTGCGGTGGGTATGGCCACCAATATCCCGCCTCACAATCTGCGCGAGGTTATTGGCGCGGTCATCGCCCTTATTGATAACCCAGCGCTGACCATCGATGAACTCATTGAGCTCGTTCCGGGCCCTGATTTTCCAACCGGTGGACTAATTCTTGGGCGTTCTGGCATTGTATCGGCGTACAAAACAGGTCGCGGTTCCGTTGTCATGCGCGGGCGGGTGCACACCGAAGAGGTGCGCAAGGACCGAGAAGCGCTCATCATCAATGAAATTCCCTATCAGGTGAACAAGGCCTCAATGATCGAGAAGATCGCTGAACTTGTGCGTGATAAAAGGATCGAGGGCATTAGCGATATTCGCGATGAGTCCGACCGCGATGGTATGCGCGTGGTCGTCGAGCTCAAGCGCGATGCTATGGCTGATGTGGTGCTCAACCAGCTCTATCGGTTCTCACAACTGCAATCGAGCTTTGGTTGTAATTTGGTGGCGCTCACCGGTGGGCGGCCGGAATTGCTCAATCTGCACGATTTCCTCGCCGCATTTATCGCCTTCCGAGAAGGGGTTGTTACCCGGCGCACGAAGTTCCTGTTGGGTAAGGCCCGCGACCGTGCGCACATTCTTGTTGGTCTGGCGATCGCCGTTGCGAACATTGATGAGGTAATCAAGCTCATTCGTGCGGCACCTGATCCCGCGACAGCGCGTGCCCAACTTATGGGGCGTGATTGGCCTGCTAAGGATATGGAGCCGCTGATCCGGTTAATCGCAGACCCGCGCCATCAACTTAACGAAGACGGCACCTATCGTCTGTCGGAAGAACAAGCGCGCGCCATTCTCGATCTTCGTTTGCAACGTTTGACCGCGCTTGGGGCAGAAGAAATTGCCGCTGAACTCAACGAACTTGCGGTAAAAATCAGCGATTATCTCGAAATTCTGCGTTCTCGCGCCCGGGTGATGGATATCATCAAGGCAGAACTCGCTGATATGTACGAACAGTTCGGCACCGATCGACGTACCGAAATCACCGAAAGTGATTTTGATATGGATGATGAGGACCTCATCCAGCGTGAAGACATGGTGGTGACCGTATCGCACCGCGGTTATATCAAGCGTGTTCCTTTGTCGACCTACCGTGCCCAGCGCCGTGGCGGTAAGGGACGTGCTGGGATGTCGACCCGCGACGAGGATTTTGTTACCCAACTCTTTGTTGCCAACACACACACGCCCATTTTGTTCTTTTCGTCTGCTGGCATGGTGTATCGCATGAAGGCGTGGAAATTGCCCGTGGGTAATCCGCAATCGCGCGGCAAAGCGATGATCAACCTGCTTCCTTTGCAGGAAGGTGAGAAGATCACCACGATTATGATGATGCCCGAAGATGATGAGGATTGTTCAAACCTTCATCTAATGTTTGCCACCAAGTCTGGTTCAGTGCGGCGCAACGAGCTTTCTGACTTCGTGAAGATCAATCGCAACGGTAAGATTGCGATGAAACTTGATGACGGCGATGCAATCATCGGTGTGGCTATTTGCGACGAGAACCACGATGTTCTGCTGACCTCTGCCAACGGCCGATGCATCAGGTTTAAGGTTGGTGACGTGCGGGTATTTGCTGGGCGCAATTCAGTAGGCGTGCGCGGCATAAAGCTTGGTAAAGACAAAGAAATGGGTGAAGATGAAGTCATCACCATGGCTATTCTGCGCCATGTGGATGTCTCACCGCCAGAAGCACGGGCCTATCTCAAACTGCGCCGTCAAATAGAGGGTGCAGATGGAGAAGATCTCGAAGAGGTTATTGAGGCAGAAGATGATGCAAGCGGCGATGATGATGACATTCACATCGACCAGGAGCGATATACTGAGCTTTCCGCTGCTGAACAGTTCCTGCTCACCGTCTCAAGTAACGGTTTTGGCAAGCGCTCGTCAGCTTTTGAATATCGAGTGACCGGACGTGGCGGCAAGGGCATCATTGCCATGACCGTGAACAAGCGTAACGGACCACTCATCGCCTCATTCCCTGTAGAAAATGCCGATGAAATCATGTTGGTTACAGATGGTGGCCAGCTTATCCGCTGCCCGGTTGGTGGAGTGCGCGTTGCCGGACGCTCGACCCAGGGCGTAACAATCTTCAACACCGCCAAAGAAGAAAGTGTTGTCTCCGTTGAGCATATCTCTGAAGTCGACGAGGATGACGACGAAGAAGGCGACGAAATTGAAGAAAGCAGTGAAGGCGGTGAAGAAGCCAGCGACGGTGATGACGCTAGCGGTAATGATGGTGACGTTGGCAGTGACGGCGATGACACGCCGCCTGCTGGAGATCAGTGATGAGTTTAATCGGATTCTATGCAGGAAGTTTTGATCCCGTCACGTTGGGTCATATGGATGTGATTGACCGTGCGTGCGCGATCACCGATAAACTCGTGCTCGCTATTGGCGTTCATCATGGCAAAAAGCCATTCCTTGAAGCGGAAACCCGCGCGAGCTTACTAAACGCTGAAACAGCGCATATCGCTGAGAGGCGACAGTGTGAAATTCTGGTCGTGACATTCGACAATTTAGTGGTGGATGCAGCCCGCGATGTTGGTGCAACTGTTCTTATTCGCGGCCTTAGGGATGCGACCGATTATGCATATGAAATGCAAATGGCGGGCATGAATGCAGAATTGGCACCAGATATTGAAACAGTATTTTTACCCGCGCGCGGCCCGGTACGCCATATTGCTTCCTCATTAGTGAAGCAAATAGCTGTCATGGGTGGTGATATTACGCCGTTCGTGCCGAAGCGAGTCGCGGAAACAATTGCCCAAAGCTTAAACTCCTAGTTGAACAAATAGGTATATTCTCATGAAAAGACGTGAAATTGTGCTGTCGGCGGCGGCTGGCATGTTGGCGATCGGATTGTCGGGCTTCTCCGCTATGGCTCAGGATATTGATCCTGAGAACACTTTGTATATGGACACCAAGCATGGTCGTACGGTTATTAAATTGCGCCCAGATCTCGCGCCAAATCACGTTAAGAGAATTAAAAAACTCACCCGTGAAGGTTTTTATGACGGTGTAAAGTTCCACCGCGTTATCGATGGATTTATGGCCCAAACCGGTGATCCAACAGGCACTGGTCGTGGCGGTTCGAAATATCCAGACATCAAGGCAGAGTTCTCACTTGCTCCATTTGAGCGCGGAATCTTGGGGATGGCGCGGTCTAACAGCCCGAACAGCGCGAATTCGCAGTTTTTCATCTGCTTTCGGCGCTCCAGCTTCCTAAACGGCAAATATACAGTGTTCGGCGAAGTTGTTTCTGGTATGGAATTCATCGACAAAATCAAACGCGGACGCGGGCAATCGGGGATGGTAGACAGACCTGATACAATTGTGAAACTGCAAGTTGCCGCCGACGCCAAATAGACGCAAATCAAAGGAAACATCATGTCTTATGCCGATCCCGAGAACACACTCGTGTTAGAAACCACCCAAGGTAAGGTGGTAATTGAAATGCGTCCTGACCTGGCACCAGGTCATGTCGAACACATTAAGAGGCTTGCCCGCAAGGGTTTTTACGATGGGACTCCGTTCCACCGCGTAATCGATGGTTTCATGGCACAAGGTGGCGATCCCACTGGAACAGGTACCGGTGGATCTGGCAAAAATATTCCAGCAGAGTTTAATGCAGAACCTCATGTGCGTGGAACAGCGTCTATGGCGCGGGCTGCGAGCCCAGACAGTGCCGACAGTCAATTCTTCATCTGCTTCCAGGATTCGTCATTCCTGAATGGCCAGTACACGGTTTGGGGCAAGGTGAGT
>JBPCVX010000156.1:0-22261 GCA_051010095.1 Hyphomicrobiales bacterium | reverse complement strand
TCATACGCTCAATCACCTCAACGAACTTAGGGCCCCCTTCGCCTTTGAACAGATAAAAGCCCATGGCTTCAGCATCGACGGCTTCCAAGGGCAACATCTTACCGATTTCCGTTACCCGTTCGCCATCCATCATGACTTTCATATCGTCAGCGTCGTATGAACCCTTGTGACTTACAGCGACCGTAACTTCGCGATGGGGTGCAGAGAGAAAATGCTCAACCAAATCTGGTTTAAAGAGATTGTCTCCATTGACCTGGATAAAATCACCAGTCATTTCTTGACGGGCCATCCAGCAGCTTGCCAAATTGTCAGCCACAGCAAAAAACGGATTGTAGACGGTTCTAATCTCTACATTCAGCTCGCTTGCAAGCCCACGTAATGCTTCTTGCATAGCATCATGGGCATAGCCAGTAATCACGACAAACTCTTTAATACCGCTGGCCACAAAGGCATCGACTTGGCGCTCAACGAGACGCCGTCCGCCAATGTCCAAAAGCGCTTTGGGAACATCTTCGGTAAGAGGCAACAAACGTTTGCCTTGCCCTGCGCCAAGAATAATAACCTTCACTTGCAGTTACCCTTTTTGCCGATTAATTTGCCCATGAGAATTGACTGAAACCAGTGAACATGGCACTGGTCGGCTTCTCAATGACACTGTCCTAGGCGACTGTCAATGTTGTCGTCACGATCTGGGAGCCCCTGCTCGTAAATGTTAAGTTTGGCCCATTTTTCAGACCCTCATTTGGGTCCGCTCCCGCCAGCGCGTTTTATCGAGTTATGCTCAAAGCGTATGACGGGGTATTTGTCATGGAATACAAACCGCAAGAATGTTCATATTCCTGAGATTCTGGATCGTTTGTGCATCGACATTGCCGAAAATGAAGTTGATCACATCGCGGTTACGGGCGATCTGGTAAATATTGCCCTACCCGAGGAATTTGTGCGCGCCCGCCGCTGGCTTGAAAAACTTGGCGTAGCTGAAAAAATCGCTGTGGTTCCGGGAAATCATGATGCTTATGTCAAAGTCGACTGGCAGCATGGTCAGGGTTTGTGGCAGCCTTATATGAGCGGTGATGCACATGTGCCCGGGCGCGACGCGGCTTCGCATTTTCCATTCATGCGTCACCACAAAAATGTAGCGCTTATTGGTGTTTCGTCTGCGAGGGAAACCTTGCCGTTTCAAGCGTCAGGAGAGCTGGGTGCCACGCAACTTGAGCTGCTGGCGAATATTCTTGAAAAATCCCGGGAACAGGGATTTTTCAGAGTCTTAATGATACATCACCCACCGCTCCACGGCCAAGCGATTCCCAGAAAAGCGCTGAAAGACGCGCCAGCGCTCACAGAGGTGCTCAAATCAACTGGTTGCGAGCTTGTATTGCACGGTCACAACCATGTTCATATGCATGAGGAACTGTCCTCCCAACACGGGGATGTGCATGTTTTCGGTGTGCCTTCGGCATCTGCGCGCGCGCATGATGGAAAAGATGCAGCCGCTTGGAATCATTACAAAATTAGCCGCCAAAGCGGAAGTTGGCAATGCGATGTTTCCGTGCGCGGTTATGATGAAAACACGAAGACTTTCAAACAAATTGATCAGATGACACTTTAATGCGATTAGCGCGATGATCTACTGGCAAAATTTAGCCATTTAGCTGTATTATGCGCTCATTATGACCCAACCCAATGCCACAATGAAAAAGTTTGGTTATCCAGATACGCTGGTGCGCGATCTTCAACACTGGTGCATTTTGCTGCGCCCTGCCCAAGTAACACTGGGATCACTTGTATTGGTGTGCAAAGACGATGCAAAAGCGTTTTCAGATATTTCGCAAGACGCTTTTAGCGAACTTAACCAAGCAACGCACGAAATTGAGACATCGCTATCAAAGTTCCGCGCATATGAGAAACTCAACTATCTCATGTTAATGATGGTTGATCCGGACGTACATTTCCATGTTCTCCCGCGCTATAGTGAAACCCAATCATTTGATGGAGTGGCGTTTCCCGATGTTGGTTGGCCAGCCATGCCTGATCTTTCGTCCGCCATTGCACCAGATGAGGAGAAACTCGGCGCAATTAAGACTGCATTGATGGAGTGTTGGACCGCATAATGCGAATTTCCTCCATTTACGTCTTACAACAGATTTTCAAGCCACTTGGCGGCGCGATGATTATCGGTCTTCTGGTGCTGCTTGCAGACCGTTTGGTCAGACTGTTGGACGTGACGTTGGGTAAGAAAAACTCCCTCATGGTTGTGTTCGAAATGCTCGCTTACCTGGTGCCTCATTATATGGGACTGGCCATGCCAGCAGCGCTGTTTCTGGGACTTTTGTTCGGGTTTTCGTCACTTTCCAAAAACAGTGAAATCGATGCGTTTATGTCCACCGGAATTGGCTTGCACCAGCTTGTGCGACCGGTTTTCATTATGGCAATTATTTTTGCGCTTGCTGCGATTGCCATATTCGGCTGGGTGCAACCCTATGGCCGCTACGCCTACCGGGCGATCTTTCACGCCGTTAAGAGTGTGCAGATTTTTTATCTCGCCGAAGAAGGTGTGTTCATGCAGGCAGGCAACCGCACCTTTGTTCTTGAAAATCTAAACCGCGATACGAATGAGTTTGAACGCATCTTCCTGTATCAGGATAAAGGTGCCAGTGGATCGTTGGTAATCACGTCACGTGATGGTTCGTTGGTTGAGCTCGAGGGTGATCATCGTCCTGTTTTGAGGTTATTGACCGGGCATCGGCTGCGGGTGGAACAACCTATAACATTCGGTGCAGACGCGCCTTTACCGAAAGCGGTGGTGGGCGATTTTGTGAAGGTTGACACCCCGCTTGGTAAAGAAGAAGAAGATATTTTCCGCAAACGGGGCAATGAAGAAAAAGAACTGACCTTTGTTGAGCTTTTTCAAAAACGCAACAAGCCGCCTCCAGGGCGGCGAACCCGCAATCTTGATGCAGAATTGCATAAGCGGCTTGTCGCAATCGCTACAATTCTCATTCTGCCTTTCCTTGCTGTGCCATTTGCGCTGGGCCGCAGACGTGGTCAACGTGCCTATAGGTTTGCGGTTGCCGTAATCATTCTCGTGGCATTCAACGAAATTGTTGAACAAGGCAAAATAGCCGTGCACGTGGGTAAATCAGGTCCATTTTTGGCGATGTGGGTGCCATTTATATTATTGGCAATATTCGCCCTCTGGAGGTTCTACCGAACCGCATTCACCCTGCGCCCGGACCGGCTAGACCCTTTGTTCGACAGGCTTGCTGACTTCAATGTTTGGGTGAAATCTCTGGTTAAGCGCAAGAAGAGCAAACCCGCATGACCTTAACGCTCTCCATAATGCTGTCGAAGATGTTTTTATCGCGCTTCGTTCTCATTCTTTTTGGCATCTCAGCATTTGTTCTTACTTTGGATGTGGTCACGTATGCAGCAGATGTTCTCGAACTGCATAATGATGATATGCGTGCAGTGCTCCACTATGCGTGGCTCAGATTGCCAGGAATAGCCTCTGCGTTTGTTGGTATTGCCAGCCTTTTGGCTGCATTATTGATGCTTACCGAGGTGAGCCACAACTCCGAGCTTGTAGCGATTTGGGCATCAGGTATTTCGCAGTTTCGTCTTATCCTTATTTTGACACCTGCAGCACTTCTCATCGGCGCATTTCATTTTATGCTGAATGATCGTGCGGTGCCAGGAGCAGCCCCCATACTGCACGAATGGGGAATTGGTGACTATTCAGAAAAGAAGCTGTCAGTAAGTCCGGATGATCCTTTGTGGATGCGTTCAGGCGATGACATTTTACGCGCTGAAAAAGCAAATTCAGATGCCTCACTTCTTGATAATCTAACGATTTTCAAGCGTGACAAGCGCGGTCTGCTGGTGGAACAGATAAGCGCCAGCAAAGCCGAGTTGACCGAAGGCCGCTGGGAATTGACAGACGTCGTTATTTACTATCGCGAGAATCTTCCCCCCCATCGCCTCGACCGCATGATTTATTCAGGGCTTTTGCGCCCGGCAGCAGCAGGCACGCGTTCCGGCGACCCAGAAGAGATGACTGTTGAGGATTTGCAATATTTTATAACCCACGCGGGCTTTGGCATCCGGCCGATTTATGTTTATGAAACTTGGCTGAACAAGCGCTTTTCGCTGTTGTTTGTCGGCTTGCTCATGGTGCTTATTGCAGTTCCATTATCGGTGCGTTTCCAGCGCGGAGGCGGGCTCGGTTTGTTGTTTGCTGTGGGGGTTGGCATGGGTTTCGCATTCTTTATTTTTGAAGGAATCTCCCAAACCATGGGGGAACTTGGGCTGGTGCCTCCCTGGATGGCTGCATGGCTTCCCCTGGCAATTTTCTTCAGTGCTGGAACAGCGATTGCATTCCGCTACGAAACCCTATAGACCCGAAACAATTCTCTGGTGAAAAGCGCCCATGATTCCGCAGAATTACGGTATCTTGCATGCTGAGTGAGTGGGCCACCGTTGACAGATAATATGAAACAAGAAGCAAATATGTCAGATGGCCCTAATACCCAATTTTTGAAGCCGGCTGTGTGTTTTGTGGACCCGGCAGGCGCCTTAGATAGTGGCAATCAAATCGTCTGGGCGAAGAGCCTTGTCGAACGCCTCAAGAATTTGTTCGAGCGTGAGGGTGTAGAAACCTTCATTTCCACCGCTGAACTGCCATCACATAATGGACCGGTTGTGTTGGTGCGCGCAGACGCGGTTATTGACGGGCCTCTCATCTCGTATCTTGTCCACAACTCTGATATCGCGCTTCTCTCAGATGACGAAAACATTCAAGACATTATCGCAGTCCATATGAGCAAAGATGGTGCTGACGCCGTTGCAGCACTAGCAAATGCACAAGCGTTGCCTGAAAATCTAAACATTGATGCCCAACGGCCAAATGCGATGAACACCAGTTTCTGGTCCAAATTGCGCAAACGCGAAACCCCTTACGCGCGCATTGTGACCCCAGAAAACAAAGAAAAGCTCGAGTGGCGTATGTTCATGGGCACCTATAAGGGTGCAACTGATTTTGTGACCAAGTATCTTTGGCCAAAACCCGCATACCATGTGACACGCTATCTGGCACCGACATTCGTAACACCCAATTTGGTGACCACTTTAAGCGCTATATGTGTTCTCCTTGCATTTTGGTTGTTTTGGGAAGGGCATTACGTTACCGGGCTTATTGCAGCCTGGATGATGACCTTTCTAGACACAGTCGATGGCAAGCTTGCGCGCACCACCCTCACGTCGTCAAAGTGGGGCGATATTTTCGACCATGGTATCGATCTTGTGCATCCGCCCTTTTGGTACGCAGCTTGGGCTATTGGCTTGCCCGCAGCCGGATTTACGAACCTGACGGGTGAGGCGCTAACGCTGACACTTGGCGTGATTATCATCGGCTATATCGCTCAGCGCATTCTTGAAGGGATTTCGATTGCGCTTTTGAAACTTGAAATTCATATCTGGCGCCCTATCGACACTCAGTTCCGGCTCATAACGGCGCGCCGAAATCCAAATCTTGTGATTCTCACACTGTTCACTGTGCTTGCTTGGCGTCCTGATCTAGGCCTCATCGCAGTCGCAGTCTGGACATTTGTATGCTTTGTTTTGCACCTCATCCAACTTGCCCATGCGCTTTTTGTAAAATCCCGCAAAGGTCAACTCACATCGTGGATGAGTAAGGCATCAAGTCACCAGAACCGCCCATGACAGCAGGATTCATCATCAATCCCAAGGCGCATGGCGGAAATAGCCCGAGCGGAAAACTCTCTGACGCACTTGCAGGAAAACCCGGATTACGGTCCGAGCTTCTTGAAAACTTCGATGACCTGCCGGAAATTTTGCGCGATTACGCAGAAAGCGGGATTAGCACCATTTTTATCTCCAGCGGCGATGGAACGGTGCAGGCTATTCAAAGTTTGTTGGGTGAAAATAATTGGTATGAAACACTACCACGCTTAGCACTCTTGCCGCATGGCTCAACCAATATGAATGCCCTCACACTTGGCTTCCGAACCAGTGATATAAGTCGTGTCTTGGAAATCGCGGCAAGCGAGAGTTATCTGGCGCGCGCCACAAACATCAAGCAGCGCCACACTGTGCGCGTCGTCAATCCGGCTGATAAACCACCCCAGCACGGCATGTTTGTTGGTGCAGGAACAATCTGCGAAGCAACGCGTTATTGCCAGAAAGTGTTGCACGAACGCGGTGTGCGCGGCAGCTGGGCAACATTCTCCACATTCGCCTCAATCGTCGGGCGCTACCTCATAGGAAAACGTGATGAAAACGATGATGAACGCATTGTGCGGCCTTACGATATGCGTGTGCTAGCAGATGGCGAATTGATGGTTGACGGCCCGCAATTGAGTTTTCTTGCCTCAACGTTGGAAAGCCTAATTTTGGGGATCAAACCTTATTGGGGCGGCGCTGGTTCACAAATGCGGGCCACCACGATTGACTATCCGCCGCCAAATCTTGCAACCAATATTCTCAAAGTTATGTATGGCTTTCCGAACCGCAATCTGCCAGCAGGTTGCCGTTCGCGGGCAGTGAAAACGATTGAAATCAATACCAATTCCGCATTTGTCATCGATGGTGAGTTCTTCCAACCACCGCGCAATGAGCCATTAAAATTGGAACTAGGCCCCCTGTTCAGTTATCTATGCAACTGAGATGAGCGCGTCTAACCATAAAGCTTTGCAAACGCTGGTGCATAACCGGCTTGCAGCACCTGTCTCGCGGCAAGTGGAGGCCATCGGTGGCACCGCTATGGCGCAAGCTGCAAAAACCGCTGGCAAACCAATTGATGAAGCCGTTGCGGCCCTTCTTGCTTATGGATCTTGCCTGCGAGATGTTTCGCCCGAAGAAGGGTTGGCAGATTTTTATGTCCTCCTGGCCGATGGCATACCCGTCAGCACCAACCCTTTCTCGCGCCTTGGATGCAAGCTGTTCGCGCCGAATGTCTACTACGCGGAGTGCGAACATGAGGGCAAACTGCTGCGCGCAAAGTATGCTGTGTTGCCGCTTGCACAGTTTGAGCAAAGAGTTTCACGCGCCACCAGAAATCCCTATTTTTGGGCCCGCTTTGCCCAACCAAGCGCGCTGATACATGCCCAGAATGCAGAAACGCGCGCGCGGGTGGAGAATGCCGTGCAGGTGGCAGCTGAAACCATGTTGCACAATGCACTGCCACTGTGTGCGCCAAGTGATGATGTGCTGGACATTTGGGCCCGCGCGATGACGGCGACCTATGGCACGGAACTGCGCTCCGAAGGCACCGATAGAGCGCGCCACATCATCGAGACCGATCCTAATTGGTACAAACAAACTGCCTATGCAGTGCTCGGTGGACATGTGGAAGAAGTGGTTGCCAAACAATCAGACCGCGCCTGGGCGAAAGAGCGCGCCCGCTGGAAGCATCGCCGCTGGAAAGGAAAATTACTTTCAGTCGCACGCCTTCTAAAGGCGTCGTTCACCTTTCAGGGCGGCGCTGATTATCTGGCATGGAAAATTGAACGCCATTCCGGCGTGCCGGTTAAACTCAACCGGTGGCAACGCAAGCACCCTATACTGGCATCTATCTGGCTTTATCCAAAGTTGAAGCTCAAAGGCGCATTTCGTTAAGCAGGTTTAAGCGCTTTCTGCAATTTCGCGTCCGGCTCCGGCAGCCACCACTTCACTGAACAACTCAATGATACGATCAATGTCTTCGTCCGTGTGGGCCGCCGATACAGAACAGCGCAACAGGCAAATGCCTGCAGGCGTGCTGGGCGGCACGGCGATGTTCACATAAACACCTGCATTCAACAGCATGTTCCACATGGCAATTGTTGAAGGTTCATCAGGGCACTTCACAGCAATAACGGGGCTCACCACATCACAACCGGTTTCAAGCCCCAGATCACGGAACCCATCAAACAAACGCTTAGAATTGCGCGCGAGCCGCTCACGCCGTTCCGGCTCGGCTTGCAGTTTGCGCACCGCAGCCCTGGCAGTTGCAACAGAAGAAGGCGAACCAGATGCGGTAAACATATAAGGCCTTGAGGAATAGCGGATCATTTCAAACAGGTCTTGATTGCCCGCACCAAACCCGCCAATTGCGCCGACGGATTTAGAGAATGTTCCAACGACGTAGTCAACATCGTCTTCAAGGCCTGCCTCATCGGCAAGTCCGCGACCATTAGGGCCCAAAACGCCGAACGAATGAGCCTCGTCGACGAGCAGCTCGACACCATGCTTCTTTTTGACTTCCACAAACTCATCTAATGGAGCGCGGTCGCCAACCATGGAGTAGATGCCTTCCACGACAACAAGCTTGCCACCACCGGTATCATCAATGCGCGACAAGCGCTTATCCAGATCAGCTGCATCATTATGGCGAAAGCGCACCAGACGCGCACCTGAAAGTGCGCAGCCATCATAAATTGAACTATGAGAATCAGCGTCTAAAAACACCGTATCCTTGGGCCCGGCAAGACCGGCAAGCATGCCCAAGTTAGCCTGATACCCGGTTGTAAACACAATGCAGTGTTTGCGGTTAAGCATGTCTGCCAATTCAGTTTCAAGCTCGGCATGAATACCATAACTGCCATTGGCAATACGCGACCCGGTGGTGCCGGTGCCAAATTCATCAAGCGCCCGTTTTCCCGCCTCAACACATTCTTCTTCGAACGTAATGCCCATATAGTTGTTGGTGCCGGCCAAAATGGTTTCCCGCCCACCGATAATCGCCCGGGTTGGTGAGAGGATGCGCTCGTTGGTGAGGTTTACAGCATTTGCACCAAGTTCATGAACGCGTGCCATGCGCTCCGCAGTTGCCTGATGTTTTTCAAGAAGCTTAGAGCTCATGCCTCACCCCTTCGCACGCGATTTAACAACGTCGATCATTTCAGAGATCGTGCGTGTTTCGGAAAGCAGATTAAGTGGAATATCGATATCGAACTTGTCTTCGATTTCCATAACAAAATCCATCACCGACACTGAATCGATGTTAAGATCACCAGAAATATCAGTCTCAGGCGTGAGTTCAATATTCTCGGTATTAAATGGTTTCAGCAACTCGACCACATTGTCGAAAATTTCTTGATCTTGTGCGTCCATTTATGTGCGCTCCATCTTTTTAATCTGCTTTGACCCTCGGATCGCTTAAATCCAGCCCTTACCGCGATACCAAGACACCGTTTTCTCAAACCCTTCAGAGAACCTTGTTTTGGCGCTCCAAATTCCATTTTCCTGCACAGCACGCTTCGTGCATACCCAATCGGGGTGATACAGTTCCCTTACCTTCCCTCGTGTCACCATGGGAAGGCCGCCTGTAACCTTACTCACAAGGCCCATACCATTGGCCACAAAATTGAGCAAGAACTGTGGCAGAAACACTGTTTTTACCGGTTTTCCGCGAGCGTCTGAAACGATATCGGCAAGCTCGTTCCACGAATAGCCTTCCGCTTTACCATCATCCAGCTCGATGACTTGTTCGCGCAGCTCATGTGTACTCGCTAACGTCAGAATGGCGTCCGCCAAATCATCAGCATAAATCATCGAAAAGCGCGCCTGTTCTGACCCTGGCAGCACGGCGACGCGCTGCAGCAACGCCTTTAGCAGCGGAAGCGTTGCCTTATCACCTGGCCCGTAGACTGCAGGAGGGCGCACAATAAGCCATCTCATGCCGGCACTGGCATGCTCTCGTACAATTTCTTCTGCAGCACTTTTGCTCGCTGCATAGCCCGAAATTTCTGGCGCACGCGCGGCAAGCGAAGAGATGAGAATAAAATCCCGCACCCCGGCTTTCTGCGCTGCCTTCAATACCGCTGCGGTGCCATCTCTGTTCACCGTCATGAAGGCCGCATCGTCTCGCGCAGTGATTGCACCGGCAAGATGGATAACCACCTCGGCATCCGCGCAGAGCGTGTCCAGCGCAGCATCACAATCAAGGGCACCTTCAACAAGCGAACACGGCGCGGCATCAAGCCCAGAGGCACGCGCACGCGCCACATCGCGAACCAGAAGTTTGGCTGCAAATTGCTTGGCATTCTGCTGTAAAAGCTTCACCAGCCTTTGGCCAACAAATCCCGTTGCTCCTGTTATGGCAATTGCTGTCGCGATCACACCTTCTCCAACTAACCTCAGGGTTCGTCTCGAACGTTCACTAATCCGAGCTTAAGGGTTTGCGGAAGATATGTACCTTCCGCACTGCATCATCT
Source organism: Hyphomicrobiales bacterium (assembly GCA_051010095.1). GTDB lineage: Bacteria > Pseudomonadota > Alphaproteobacteria > Rhizobiales > CAJQND01 > CAJQND01. Next base: position 12,050 of record JBPCVX010000156.1, on the reverse strand, counting down.
TTACTTTCAATAGAACTTTTACTCAGCAGCCTGCATGGGAACAGCTTCACGTGCCGGGGCGCTTACAACAACCGGTGCGATTTCAGCAATTTCACCAGAAACGAAACCAGCCTTTGCACCAGCACGCGAGAGCTTGCCAGAAGATGTAAACGGCAAGCTGCGTGGTGGCACCAGCACAACATGGCATTCTACGCCTGAGCTGTGATTAACCGCTGACATAACATCCCTGCGCAATTTATCACGCCCGTCTTCGTCATGAAGCCGGCAATGTACCAACACCACAACCTTGTCTTCCAAGTCTTCGTCCTCAAGACCGAATGCTGCTGCATCACCGGTGCGCAGAGGCTCAACATGCTCAGCAGCCCACTCAATATCTTGCGGCCAGATATTGCGGCCATTATGCAAGATCAAATCTTTTGAGCGGCCTGTAATCACCAGCTCGCCATCCAGCCAGTAACCCATGTCACCGGTGCCCATCCAGCCACCGGAGCGCATAACCTCATTGGTGGCTTCTTCGTTCTTGAAGTAGCCAGACATCAAGCTTGGGCCCTTGATGATGATATGGCCAATCTCGCGCTCGCCCAAAACAACATCATTGTCGTCGCGAACCTCGATTTCATGATCAGGCAATGGTCCACCGCACACAACAAATGAACGGACGGAAGCCGGATCGACTTGATCTGCGTTCTCAACCGGCACCGCGCGGCGCGATATCTTATAATGCGCCCGGTCAATCGTATCGATCTTCAGCGGTCTATCAACTTCTGTGGTGGTCACAGCAAGCGTGTTTTCCGCCATGCCATAGCTTGGCATGAAGGACTTCGCCTCAAAGCCTGCAACAGAAAGCCGCTCGGCAAATTCTTCCAATACATCAGGGCGCACCATGTCGCCACCAATGCCAGCTACACGCCAAGCCGAAAGATCAAGGGTGGGCGCATCGCCATTAATGCGGCGCCCTGCCAATTCATAGCCAAAAGTTGGTGAATAAGCGACTGTGCACCGGTTTTCAGACATAAGCTTAAGCCACAATGCGGGCCGGCGCGCGAATGCAGTGGTCGACAGGTAATCAGTGGTTGCCTGACCCAACACCGACGACAGGCAGAACCCAACCAAGCCCATGTCGTGGTAAAGCGGCAGCCAAGAAAAGCTGCGATCTTCGGGCGTTTGATCCATACCATGAACCAAAATTTGCTGCACATTGGTGCACACAGCTTTTTGCGTAATCAGCACGCCCTTAGGCTGGCTGGTTGAACCAGAGGAATATTGGATATAAGCCACATCATCTGGACCGAAAGCTGTGATCTCAACGTCATCAGCTTCAATCGCATCAAGCTCGTCATGGCTCAGCGCCAAACGCACATCAGCGTTCTTGGCAGCTTCTTGAACATGAGAGATGAGATCTTGTGGCGCGATAATCGCAGAAGCATCGGCGCTGTTCAGCATGCCTTCGATGCGCTTCACGTATGAATCACGCCCACCGATATAAATCGAATAAGGCATTGGGCACGGAATGAGGCCAGCATATTGGCAGCCAAAAAACACTTCCATAAAGGGTGTTCCGGTTTCAGCAACAACACCAACCCGTTCACCGCGCTTCAAACCCGCAGCAATGAGCTTACGGCCAGTGGCCAAAGCACGTTCGCGCAGCTCTGAAAAAGGGAGCACGGCTTCCAAGTGGCCGCGCGGGGCATAGAAATTAAATCCAGATTTACCGGTCGCAGCATAGTCGAGCCCCTCGCTCAACGTCGCAAAGTCGCCGCGCCGCAGTTCAATCCCGGAGAGCCCACACTTTTCCAAATTCGTATCCGCTCCGGATTTCAACATTATACTAGTCATATAACCCCAATAAAATTCAGCCCATCTCTTAACGAAGCATTAACCTCAATGGGCGGTTTTTTGATGTTATGGACAAGAATTCTGAAGGAACATTCCCATTAGAGCCCTATCGCGTACATTTTTAGGAATCACTGATCTCGATTCGCTAAACATTACTGATGACGATATTTCTCTAAACCCCTGTTTTTCCTTAGAAATCTAACCCCAACTCAAGCTTACTCAAATCCCCTCACCACCTGCGTGGTTTGGTATGATTAGGATTAAGCGAGGTGCCCCGCAAACCCAAATCAAAAGGTGTTTCAGAATGTTACGATACTGCTGATGCAATAGCTGCCCACACCGAACCAATCCAGCAGATGTAACCCTGGTTTGGTAAATATGCGGTGAATAGATCGCAGATTATCTTAAGAACCACCCCTCAATGATATCCAAATCACGAGCAAGGAGAGCACTCCCAAGGAAAGGCCGCAAATCCACGCAAAGAACAATGCCAAGCCACTATATCCGCTTTGGAAAACGGTTGTGGCCTTGCCTTCACGGGATGTGCGCAAACGTTCCTGCTCGATCATCCGATGGGCGATGTATTCGGTTATCTTTTTGACCATTTCAGGGCGGTCTTTTGTCTCAAAAATGAGCTGCCGCTCTTCTTCGGTATCCTGGACAAACCGATAGGTCCTGGGATCGGGCTCCATAATGACGTAAGACAGAACATCGATCCAAAGCCGATAAGGTTCTGATGCTTCAATCGCAAGGTCGGAAACGTCTTGTGCACCAGGTTTTTCTGCGATGACATTTTCGAGATCTTCGCGCAGAGCCTCAAGGCGCAGATGCTGAATGTCGCGGATTTCAAAGATCGCATTCAAATGGTCGGCCTGCGCCATGCGCGCAGAGCGCAGCGCTCTATCCAGCCTGCCAGCCGCAACCTTGTTTGTGTCACTTTCGCTATGTTTTGACACGGTATTCCGCCTTTAGATCGCTGTTCTCAGCACGTCCCAATTTAAGGGTACGAAAAATTAGAAAGAATTGCACCCTGTAATCGTAACGAATGATTAACGTTGTTTGCTTGGCGCTTTCCCCTGATGATTGAACTAAACATTGGACAAAGCCTTAGCGTGCATTTAATGTAAATAATATAAATATATCAATAAATTGCAAGCACAATTTATTTCAACTTATGCGTGTTTGTGATGATTTAAGGTCACGTTATGTCGCTTCGCCGGGCTGTTTATGCTGCGGCGGAAGACGAGAAAGGCAAGGCTGGGAAGATATCACAAATCGCGGTGATATTGAGCCTTTTGTCTTTCGCAAGTCTAACTGTGTTTTCAAGCAGTGCGCTGCGTGCTGCAAACCTCTGGGTAATGGGCGGCATTGGTGGCAGCGGCGTTGACACGTTTCATGTTTACAGCGGAATTGCCTACAGCCCGCTGGGGCACTTGCACGAAGAAGGTCCAATATTTAAGGGCTTCACCAAAAACTTTCACTTCGCCTACGATACTGAACTCGCCCCAGATTTCTCAACCGAAGTAAAGGCGATGGGATATGGTGTTGAGGGATTGTTGGGGTATCAATTCACAGGCGCGCAATGGCGCGCTGCGGCATATGGGGGTGTTGCCTGGCGTGATTATACGTTCACACCCCATGATCGAAACAACAAACTGCTTGGAAAAAACTGGGGTGCAATTGGGGCTGTCGATGGATAGTTCCGGTTCTCTGAAACTTTCGGCATCGAGGGCAATGCGCGGTTTGTTGCCATGTTCAATGAAGCCTGGATGCAGGTCAAACCGTTCTACAGGTTCGAGCATGGTTATAAAGCGGGTTTGAATTTCTCTTCGAGCCTTGGCGAAAACTACACCATCGCGCGCGCCGGTCCCTTTATTGCTGGATATGAAATGGAAGTGCCTTGGATGGGTAAACTCTACCTGTCCGGTGAGGTCGGTGCAGAATGGGATGTGCGTCGTTCAAAAATCGGCCCATTTGCTGCGATCCATTGGGGTTTGGGCTACGACTGGTGGCGTTTTGACTAAGTGAATGATTGCGCGCAAGCGTGTTTGATGCTCTATCACTTTAATGGCGAAGAACACGAAAACCCTGGTTTTGGGAGGTGCCCGTTCCGGCAAATCTGCTTACGCGGAAACACTCGGCGCTGCACATGGCGCTGCCCTCACCTATATCGCTACTGCACAAGCCTGGGATGATGAAATGAAGGCCCGCATTGCCACGCACATTGCGCGGCGCGGCGCAGACTGGACCACAGTTGAAGCACCGGTTGCTCTCCCCGAGGCCATAACCGAAAACGCCGGCGCAGATGGCTTCATTCTGGTTGATTGCCTGACTTTGTGGCTCACCAACGTAATCTTGGGTGACCATGATGTGGACCAGGCCGTGAGCCAATTGAAGCAAGCGGTGGAGGCTGCACCAGGCAGGCTTGTTCTTGTCTCAAACGAGGTAGGTCTCGGCATCGTGCCAGACAACCCGTTGGGCCGGCGGTTTCGCGATGAAGCAGGACGGCTTAATCAGCGCATGGCGGAAATCTGCGATCAGGTTGTGTTCATTGCAGCCGGAATGCCACTGAAGCTCAAGCCACAATAAGGCCGAGCCCGATAAGGGCGACTGCTATGGCGGTGAGGTTTAAAGATTTTCCATAGAGCCTGAGCGCTGCGCCAATATCATCTGCGTCAAGATTTTCGCGTCCGCCCTTGCCCATCCAGGCAAGGTCAACACGACGGCCATCATAACTGCGTGGGCCACCTAATGCGATGCCAACCCCGCCCGCTATCGCCGCCTCCGGCCAGCCCGCATTTGGCGAGACATGGTGTGGTGCATCGCGGCGCATGGTGGAGAATGCCTGACCAAATTTGCTGCCCGACGCCAACCCAAACAGCACGCCCGTGAGCCTGGCTGGCACGAAATTGAGCACATCATCAAAGCGCGCCGATGCCCAGCCAAACGATTGATATCGTTCTGATTTATATCCAATCATGCTGTCGCAAGTGTTGACAGCCTTATACAGCGCAATGCCCGGCAGGCCTGCAATCAATAACCAGAACAAGGGCGCAATCACACCATCTGATGTGTTCTCAGCCAGGCTTTCGATTGCCCCTTTTGTAACGCCTGTTTCATCCAGCTGTTGTGGATCACGGCCAACGATTTTGGCAACTTCTTTGCGACCCGCATCAAGGCTTTCACGCAAACCATCCCTGACGGCCTTAACATGATCACGTAAATCTTTTTGCGCCAGAAGTGTCGTCGCAAATAGTGCTTCAAACACCCATCCAAATGGCAGGCTTCGCAGAAATATCGCGATGGGAAGGGTAACACATAAAGTGACCGCGAGAACGATTAGCAACGCCAATACACCATTGCGGCGGGTGTGATTGTTCAACCGGTTTTCCAGCCAGGTAATCAGAACACCCATCCACATAACGGGATGGCCAATCGCCTTTAGCAGCGCCTTGGGATAGCCGGTAAACCGCTCGACCAGTAGCGCCAGCAGCGCGGTCCATACATTGAGACTTGAAAAAAGAAAAAGGCTCATCACGCCTCACTTCCCCGCAATGTCCAGCAGCATGGATATATCCAGATGCATTTCCAAATGCGCGGCTAACTCATCAAGTGCGGTTTCAACCGATGCATCATAAGAGGCATCGGCGGTCTGCGCGCCGAGACTTTCAAGGAAAGCGCGACGGAAGCCGTCGGCTGAAAACACACCATGTAAATAGGTGCCGATCACACGGCCATCTGCGCTTACGGCACCTTCATTGCGCCCGGAAATCTGAGCAAAAGGCCGCGCAGTGTCAGGGCCGTTGGTTTCACCGATGTGGATCTCATAACCCTGAATGGCAGCGCCGCTCGCAACGTGTACTGCATCGCTTAGCTTGAGTTGTTTACGGGAACTGAGCGTGGTTTCCACATCCAGCAGGCCCAGGCCTTCAATGCTTTCAGGCGCGCCCTCAATGCCTTCTGGATCGTGAATTTTGCAGCCCAACATCTGGTATCCGCCGCACAAACCCAGCACGCGCCCGCCACGGCGCAGGTGGGCTGCCAGATCAATATCCCAACCCTGATCGCGCAAATCCTTCAAATCATCAATGGTGGACTTAGACCCTGCCAGGATCACCAGATCTGTGTCGCCCGGGATGGCTTCGCCGGGCTGTATGAGATTGAGGGTTACGCCCGGTTCCAGTTTTAACGGATCGATATCATCGAAATTGGCGATACGCCTTAAACGCGGCACCGCAATCTTGAACGTGCCGCCATCCGCCGTTGAGACGGCTTCATCAAGCGCCACTGCATCTTCAGCGGGCAGCTTCCAGGCATCAGCAAAATAGGGCACAACACCAGCACATGTGCGGCCTGTGCGTTCTTCAAGATAGCGCACACCGTCATCAAACAAGCTCGTATCGCCATGGAACTTGTTGATCAGGAAAGTGCGAATAAGCTCGGCATCTTCGCTGGGGATGATGTCGAACGTGCCTGTGATTGAAGCCATTACGCCACCGCGATGAATATCGGCAACCAATGCAACCGGCACGTTTGCAGCATGGGCAAAACCCATATTGGCAATGTCACCTGCACGCAGATTAATCTCCGCAGGCGAGCCGGCGCCCTCCACCAACACGATATCTGCTTGGGCGTTCAACTGTTCAAAGCTTTCCAGAATATCGGGCAAAAACCGCTCGCGCGCCGCCATATACTCGCGCGCCTTGAAACTTGCCACCCGCTGCCCGCGCACGATTACCTGTGCGCCAGTGCTGGATTCAGGTTTCAACAAAACCGGGTTCATGTGCACCGACAATGGCACCTTGCAGGCCAAGGCCTGCAGCGCTTGGGCGCGGCCTATCTCGCCGCCATCATGGGTGACGGCTGCATTGTTCGACATGTTCTGCGGCTTAAATGGACGCACTTTGAGCCCACGATTTGCAAGCGCCCGGCACAGGCCACCCACGATGAGCGATTTGCCCACATCGGAGCCCGTGCCCTGAAACATAAGAGCACCTGCCATCAGCCCAACCCTCCATCAATGATGTGCGCGTATGAGCCCAAGACCTTGCCCTTTTGTAGACCCATGGGCGCAAGCACGTTTCCCGCGGCATCTTCTGCATGAAAGAGAGGCGTGCCCTGTTCTTGATGAATAAGCGTTGAATAATGAAACTCATGGCCACGCAATACAGGGGCGAAAGGCAGCGGGCTTTGATGGGTGAACCGGCGATAGCCCAAATGGAGCTTGCGCTTGGCAAAGCTTGTGGTCACATCCAGAAGGCCCACCATATCATGGCCCACACCATCGCCATCAATAAGCGTTTTGCCCAAAACCATGTACCCGCCGCACTCGCCAAAAATCAGCGCATCACGTGCAGCCACCGCCCGCAAACCATCAAGGAAAACCTTATTTACCGCCAGTTTGGCCCCATGCAGCTCAGGATAACCGCCTGGCAAATACACCGCGTCGGCTGCAGCATCGGGCGCCTCGTCATCAAGCGGCGAGAACGGCACGAGCTCAGCGCCCGCCGCGCGCCAGCCATCCAGCACGTGGCGGTAGATGAACGAAAACGCCAAATCCTGAGCAATAGCAATGCGCTGGCCTAAAGGTGCAAACGGCTGGGTGCCCTGTGCTGCCTTCACCGGTTGGGCAAGCGCTGCAAGTGCCTCCAAGTCCAGCCCATCGCGCACCATCGCGGCGGCGTGGGATATGAACCCTTCAAGCTCTGGATGCTCACTCGCCTGCACAAGCCCCAAATGGCGCGAGGGCACTTCAAGACCTCTATCGTTTGGAATGCATCCCAACACAGGAATGCCCAGCGGCTCTACCGCGGCTTTGACGATATCGCCATGGCGCGGGCTGCCCGTGCGGTTAAAAATGAGACCAGCGATGCGGCAATCCGGTTTGAACTGGGCAAGCCCCTGCACAAGTGCGGCAACGGTGTGGGCCTGACGCTCAACATCCATCACCAAAATCACTGGCAATCCAAGATGAACCGCCAGATCAGCGGTGGACCCCTCACCCGTCACCGCCCCATCAAACAGGCCCATCACCCCTTCTGCGATAAACAAGCCATCGCGTGATGAAGCAAGCGCGCGCATGGTGTCAGGCCGCATGGCCCAGGCATCAAGATTGACACAATCTGCACCTGCGGCCACTTCATGAAAGCGTGGATCGATGTAATCAGGACCAGCCTTGGCGGGTGCAACGGCGATGCCGGTTTCAGCGAGCGCGCGCAACAAGCCCAGTGTGACAAGTGTTTTTCCGGAACCAGACGACGGGGCCGCGATTACGAACCCATTAGCCAAGACTATTCTCCCGCAGGAGCCCGGCATACCAATCAAGGTTTTCGCGCATCTCGCTCACCGCTCCAAACACAACAATTGCGGGCGTTGGCAAGGTCGTCAAATCATAGCCATCGAGAATTTCACCAAGGGTCAACTCATGAACGGTTTGCGAGGGCAAGGTTGCCTGGCTGACCACTGCAACGGGGTCTCCGCGCTTGCGCCCGCCATCAAACAAACGCTCAGCGATATCGCGCAGGTTCTTTACCGCCATATACATAACAATCACCGGCGATGCGGTGGCCACAGCCTGCCAATCAACGGAAGCGGGAACGCCGCCGGTTGAATCGTGGCCGGTGAGAAAAATAACCGAATGATTGATATCGCGGTGCGTTGCCGGAATGCCTGCATAGGCCAGCCCACCAACGCCAGCTGAAATGCCTGGGACAATGCGAAACGTTATGCCCGCTTTGGCGAGCTGCTGGCATTCTTCACCACCGCGCCCAAAGATAAACGGATCACCGCCTTTTAAGCGCAAAACCCGTATTCCCGACTGCGCCAATTCAACCAGGCGCAAAGAAATATCACGCTGATTTGCAGACGGCCTGCCACCGCGCTTTCCGGCATATTCCATTTGCGCACCAGGGCGCACGAATTTCAAAATATCAGCGTTTACCAAGGCATCGTAAACAACAACATCTGCTTCCTGCAGCGCGTGATAGCCCATCAAGGTCAGCAATCCGGGCGCGCCGGGGCCTGCACCAACCAGCCATACCGTGCCCGGCGCGAAATACGGAAACACCGCAGCATCCAGGCGGGCAAATCCGCTGGCACCGTCGCTTTCGCTCTGCCAATTTGGGGCGCTTGGTTTGGCCACTGAAAACAAATCCTCTTTACCAATCAGCCTCACGTGTATAGAGCGAGTTTATGGCCCGCACAACGTCAGAACAGCGAAACGCATTAAAGCGCGGATGGACAACAGGCGCTTGCGCGACAGCGGCCACGAAGGCGGCATTTACGGCATTATTAAGCGGCATGTTCCCAGACCCGGTTGAAATAACACTGCCCAAGGGCAAAAAACCCGCATTTCCGCTGGCTTCTGAGGGAAAAGGAGATGGCTGGGCAAGTGCTGGTATTATCAAAGATGCAGGCGATGACCCGGATGTCACCCACGGCGCGCTGGTGATTGCAACGGTGCGCGCGAGCGCCAAAGGAACCGGCATCACGTTTAAAGCAGGCACAGGCGTTGGCACGATTACATTGCCAGGACTTCCCCTTCCTCCCGGCGAACCGGCAATTAACCCGGTGCCGCGCCAGATGATGACCCAGGTGATTGAAGAGCTTGCTGCTGCACATGGCGCTGCTGCAGATATCGAAATCGAAATATCGATCCCTGATGGTGAAACGCTTGCGGAAAAAACCTGGAACCCGCGCCTTGGCATAAAAGGCGGACTTTCCATTCTGGGCACCACGGGCATCGTGCACCCTTTTTCGTGTTCAGCATGGATACACTCTATCCATCGCGGCATCGATGTCGCGCGTGCTGAGGGAACGCCTCACATCGCGGGCGCAACAGGTTCAACATCTGAAGACGTGGTGCGCAAACTTTTTGATCTGCCGGAAACCTCGCTCATCGATATGGGTGATTTTGCTGGCGGCATGCTTAAATATTTGCGCGCGCACCCCGTTTCCAAGATCACGATTGCTGGTGGCTTTGGAAAACTGACAAAACTTGCGCAAGGCTTTTTGGATTTACATTCAGGCCGCAGCCAGGTGGATTTCCAATGGCTCGCCGACCAGATTGAACAACTTGGCGGCTCTCAAGAGCAGATAAATGCAACGCTTTCCGCCAACACTGCCAATCAAGTGTTAACAGATATCGCACCGGGCCTTGGCTTAGGACACGCAATCGCCGAAAATGCCCGTCAGACTGGTTTGGGCGTATTACGGGGCGCGCCGGTGGAATTATCCATTATCGTGATTGATCGTAAGGGGAATATTGTTGGAAGAAGCGGGTAAATGAAGCGGGTTCTCATATTAGGCGGCACCATGGACGGACGCACCCTGGCGGATCGCCTAGCGAATGTTAGGCGTTTGCATGTGATTTTGTCTCTCGCAGGGCGCACCAGCGAACCGCGCCTGCCGAAGTGCGATGTCATTTCTGGCGGGTTTGGCGGCGCTGACGGCCTGGCGGATTATCTGGAAGGCGCGAAAATTGATATCCTCATCGATGCCACCCACCCCTTCGCCAACAAGATGTCGCAAAGTGCAGCCACCGCGTCTGCCGCCACCGGCATTCCCTGCTTCAGGCTTGAGCGCAAGGCGTGGAAGAAATTGCCGGAAGATGACTGGCAAATGGTGACGTCAATCAAGGAAGCGGTCGACTATTTGCCGAAAAACGCCCGGGTGCTCGCCACGGTAGGACGGCAGGAAGTTGCGCCGTTTTTTGAACGCCTCGATATCAAGGTCACCGCGCGGATGATTGAAGCGCCCGACTATGCGCCGCGCGCACCGCACAAAGTTTTGCGCAACCGCCCACCTTACCGCCTTGAAGATGAAATTCTTCTCATGCGCACTGAACACATTTCCCATTTGGTGACGAAAAATTCCGGCGGCAAGGCAACATCTGCAAAACTTCATGCTGCGCGCAAGCTGGGGGTGAAGGTTGTCATGGTCGAACGCCCGACGCCGCCCCAACTGCCCACGGCCCATTCGGTGGACGCCATGGTGGCAAAGATTGCAAAACTCAGTTAGGCCGTTTTGCGGTTACGCAGAACATGTTCATGGGCCGCATCGTAGAGCGCGCTATCACGGAAATTCTGTTCCCCAAAGACTGGCCCCACCATCACCAATGCCGTGCGGGTAAGCTTCGCCTTGCGCACTTTGCCTGCGATATCGGCCAATGTGCCGCGCAAAATCAGTTGATCAGGCCAGGTTGCGCGATAAACAACAACGACCGGGCAATCGTCACCATAATGCGGGGTTAGTTGATCGCGAATATGGTTGAGATTGCGCACCGAAAGATGGATAGCCAGCGTTGCGCCAGAGCGACCAAGTGTGTCTAGATCTTCGCCATCAGGCATGGCGGATGCCTTCATGGTGGTGCGGGTGAGAATGACCGTTTGGGCAATCTCGGGAAGGGTTAGTTCGGTCTTAAGCTCAGCCGCTGCTGCCGCATAGGCTGAAACTCCAGGCGTCACGTCATAATCTATACCCAGCGCATCAAGCCTGCGCATTTGTTCAGCAATTGCGCCATAAATACTGGGGTCACCAGAATGCACCCGCGACACATCGTGGCCTTGGTCATGAGCAAGTTCGATCTCGGCAATAATCTCATCAAGGGTCATGGGGGCCGTATCGATCACGCGAGCAGTTTCAGGTGCCGCTTCCACAACAGCCTCTGGCACCAGCGATCCCGCATAAAGGCACACCTGGCATTTCTCGATCAGTTTCAAACCGCGCACGGTGATGAGGTCAGGAGCACCAGGCCCTGCGCCAATAAAGTGAACCGTCATAAGTTTGATGTCCTTTTCTTTTCATAACCGCGCGGGGTGTAGACCCATTCTCGGCCATCACCGGTGTTGAGCGCCCGGCTGGTGGACGACCCAACCATCACCAGGGTGAGCATATCCACATCATCTGGATTGAACTCTTCAAGGGGGACGGTCTTGATATTTTCCTTGGGCCGGCCCAGCGATGACGCCAGAATGACCGGTGTGTCGGGCGGGCGGTGATGGCCCAATATTTCCATTGCCTTTACGATTTGATCTGTGCGGCGCATGGATTTTGGATTGTAGAACGCGACCACAAAATCGCCCTCGGCTGCCGCCTTCAGACGTTTTTCGATCACTTGCCAGGGGGTGAGCAAATCCGACAGTGATATGGCGCAAAAATCATGCCCAATGGGCGCACCTGCGCGTGCAGCGGCGGCCTGAAACGCTGAAATGCCG
>JBPCVX010000155.1:0-5545 GCA_051010095.1 Hyphomicrobiales bacterium | reverse complement strand
GGTGCAAAATTCCAGATTCCGAACAGACCAATAAGCGAGACGCAAAAGATTTACACAAGGTGCTAGAATGTCAGCCTGCCTATTTCGTCTAAACTAGAACCGCAAGACATTTCTTAACGGTGTCGTCCAAAGTTCTGACAGCGTCTATCCTTTGCCATTGAACCGGACCAGACGATTGACTGAGCTGCTTGCGGACAACATTTATGTCAGCGTCAGAAGCATCATTCGTTCGCGCGTCGACGCGACTCATCATCGCCTTATTATTCGCTTCCAGCCACAAACCATGAAATGCCACGTTTATCTTTTTTGCGATTCTTTCAAATTGCTTGCGTTCGTGCTCACTCAAGAAAACCGCGTCAACAATAACACTGTTGCCTGCAAGAAGCGCGATCTGTGCCTTGCGCAAGAGCCGCCGATAGATGACTTCCGTCACCTGCTTGGTGTAACATCGCTCTTCCAGCCTATACGTCTCGGAAACGCCGAAAAACAACTTTCGTTCGATATCGCTTCTAAGATGTAGTGCGACTGGCGCATTGTTCAGTTTTGGCGCTATCTCTCGTGAGACAGATGTCTTTCCCGTACCGGATAGTCCGCCAATACAGATCAACGCTGGCGGGGTAGTTTTCAGGTATCTCAACGCAAGTTCAAAGTATTTTTCAAGTTCTGCCTTTGCTGCTTCTTTGGAGCGCGCAGTTGATGCTTGCTCATATCTTGAGATTGCAACCATTGCTCTGATACCGGCTCGGCATCCCAGGAAGAGTGGCATCGCTTGCAGGCCACTGAGATTGCCAGTATCGCCAAATATGTAGCGGTTCAAAGTTTGGTTGGCCTCGCGCCGCAACCCGTGAGCTTCCAAGTCCATGATTAAAAACGCCAGGTCATAGAGAACATCAATCGTGGCAAAGCGCTCACTAAACTCAAGAGCGTCAAACAAAACTGGTTTATTTTCAAGCACAACTATGTTTTCCATATGCAAATCGCCATGGCAACGGCGAACATATCCTCGCAAGCCGCGTTTTCGAAGACAGTCTTCGATGCAAATAAAGTGTTGTTTTGCACGCCGACAAAACTCTTCGACCTGATTTTGTTTGAGCACAGACCTTGCCGATCTGAAGGCTTCATCGAGTTCGACGACGATCTCTTTGATACGGTCTGCGCCGGACGCAACGTTGGCCACCTCTGCACGCCGATGGTGCATAATAATTGCGTCTGAAACTTCGGCGATCAGCTCTGGTTTGAGACTAGAACCTTCAATTTGGTGTGATAACAAAGCATCTTGCGAAAAACGTTGCATTGACAGAAGCCATTCAACAGCAACCCCGTCACCGCCAACGCTCAAAGTTCCGTCGCACGATCTGCAAACGGGCGTTACTCCGGAGTAAATTTGTGGCGCGTTCGGCGCATTCAATTCAAACTCTCGCTCAATCACACGCTTCCGCTTATCGAGCGTTGAAAAGTCGAGATATGGATAACGCAGTGATTTTTTGAGTTTATAAGCTTTACGGCCACAGAGAAAAATCATCGCGGCATGAGTTTCTATAACATCAACCTGACCCTCGGAGAGCTCGAATGCCCCCGGACAACTTAGAAACTCAATAACGTCCTTCTGAGCCGATAACCTGTTCTGTTCTGCCAGCTGATCAACCATAATCAAATCGTTCTTGGGTATTGTCACCGATTACAAGGCATGCGCGTTTATAATTTGGAAGTGACTTTAAATATTTGATGTGTGTCAAAGCAAAATAAGCTGATTATTGATTTACTGCTAATAAATAGACGAGGAAGAAGTTGATGAAAAAAATTCTTCTGGCATTAGATGGATCAGATCACTCTCAGCGCGCAACTGAACTGGCTGCAGATATAGCCAGCAAATACAATGCCAAATTGATATTGCTAAACGTGATCGATAACCGACCTTTGAGCGAAGCGGAACGTAAGCTCGCCGAATTAGAGTTTAGTGGTGAACTTAAAAAACGGACAGCGGGTTCAAATTGGACAGACATCAACCCAGCGGCAGATCAAGGTGTTGGACCAATTTTCAAGCATCATGCAGAGATTTCACGCATTATCCGAACCACAATCGGAGAAGGAATCCTGGCTGCTGCGAAGCGCGAGGCAGAGGCAAATGGCGTCGAAGACGTTGATTTGATAATTGAAAATGGAGATCCTGCAGACGTTATTCTTCAGACGGCACAAGCGTATGGCGCAAACCTGATTGTCATTGGCAGTCGCGGTCAGAGTGATATGAAGTCTCTGTTTCTGGGCAGTGTATCACACAAGGTCGCCAATCAATCGGATATCAGTGTCATCACTGTCAAATAGATCTAGCTGCCCTGATCGGAGATATAAATTACTAAACTGACAGCACGTAAAACAACGGAAATTGCCGGTCACCGAGACGAGGGCCGCATTATTGAACTCCTTAAAACAGATGCTACTGAGGAAGAATTCCTTGAGGCGTTTGAATGGCTGTATAGCGACGATGCGCTCTCAAGCGAACTGCACAGGACGCCCAATGCACGTATTTCTTTGGTGCGTGACATTCTCAACCGAGCAGACATCGCCGCAGAAGAAGATGGGTAGTACAAAGTCTATGCAAGTCTTAATTTGACGAAGATAACGTTAGCGCATTGCTACTATCGATGCCGGCCCATAAACCTATCACGCTGGCATTGTCGCTGAATTTAAACTCTAAACGCATTCATCAAGCGGTTCTGTCAGCAACTCTCAACACTTCAACCGCATTAGCTCTTCATCAGCACCTTTGCTGCCCTCCAAATTACAGCAGGGTTCAAATCATTTCGCACAACATTAGGCGGCATATCGATTGCACCGGTTAACTTGCGAACAGCGGTCCATGCAGAGCGCACCGAGTATTCAACAGTAAAGACGCAATCGATAGGTAATTCGCAGTATTGCCCTATGACAGCAAAGTTTTGCGCACCAGCTGGAATGACTTCTGGACGATCATCCCGGTCACGAACCAAGAACTGGCTCGTTATAAATGGCATTCTGCTCAAACGAATCTTGGCTTTCGAAAAATAGTCTTTCCCGTTTTCACTTAATCCCAGGTGTCCCAAGAGTTCGACTAGAATCTGATCACCTGTCGCCTGCCACATTGAAACATCCACAAAGTCTCCGCAGCGATCTCCCCTCAACCCGTAGCCCCAAAATATGTAAGAGCCTCGATTTTGCGTTTTGAAATGCGGCTGATGAAACATGACTATTGATAAAATCCAAGAGGAATCGGCGAATGTTATGATCCCACCAGTGCCTGTGCGATTTCCGGTGAACTCTTCCATGAAATCTAAAAGTGCGGAGCTTTCCAACGTCACTGTGAAGGAGTTCCAAGCAGTCTTTGAAGGATTACCGCAAAAACTATCTGGATTACCGAAGCCGCTATATTTACCTGCAAGCGTCTCCCATAAAGACCAAGCACCACCCGAACGGTCATCCAGGTTTGTGGCCATGGAGTTAGAACCAATCGTCGAACCTTCCGTCATCGACCCCAAGGTAAAGTAAACCCGGTCTGCCTCTGAAGTGTTGATGACTTCACCATTAAGTTTGATGAGAGACGTGATAAGGCGGTCACCTGAAAGCGCTTCTGTTATATTTGCATCAACAATTTGGCTGTTGGTAGCTATCTCGACTCCGCGCTCCCCAAGCCAAGCAACAATGGGCGCAATGATTGAGTCGTATTGGTTGTAGCGCGTTCGCAAAATTCCAGCGACACGCGTGAAACCCGGAAACAGGTGAATAAACCGTCGCAAATACCGCCTCATTTCAACAAGTGAATGCCAAGGTTGAAATGAGAACATCGTGGACCACATAAGCCAGAAGTTACTCTCGAAAAACGCCGCTGAAAACCAGTCATCGATACTTTTCTCATAAAGCGAGCCCTCCGATCGCAATAACAATCGAACAATGTTTAAAGTGTCGTGTTTGCTCAGCCCTAGAGAGTACCGATCGGGCGCAGGTTGAGCGCCCCGAACAATCCGGCACGACGAACGACCTGGGACCATCTTGTTAAATGATTGAATATCCTCGAAAATCGATATGTCTAAATTATCTGCAGATGGGATTGAACTCAAAAGATTAAATGTACAAACGAAATGCTCTTCAAACATTCGACCGCCACGAACCAAGTAACCCTCGGTCTTGTCGCCCGATCCATCGAGCGATCCACCTTTCTTCTCGCTTTGCTCGTAGATCTTAATGTTGCCGCCCTTGATGCCAGCATCGCGAATTAAGAAAACAGCAGTGGCCAGGCCAGCAATGCCAGCTCCAATTATATGATGATTTGCCTTCTGTTCTGATTTCGCCATCGCGCCGTTCGACTGAGTTACCGTAAGTTAGAACTCTAGCAGTTCTCAGAGAGTAAGATTTGACCCGGATCAAAAAGATACCAAGAAAAAACTGCGTTGGAGAACGAAAATGACGCTTTTGAGCGATAGGCAATATCGGTTTTTTCTAACAGTCATCTACATTTGCGTATGGCTCATTTCCGCTATTAACCCGCATTACTTTGCTGATTGGTTGCTCGAGAACGTGATCGTCATTGCGTTTATGATTATGATGGCACTGACATGGACCCCGTTATGCTTAAGCAAGACGACCAACACTCTGATTTTTTTGTTTTTGTCCATGCATTCTTTGGGCGCTCACTACACCTACTCTCTCGTCCCATACGACGACTGGGCGCGTTCGTTTCTAGGGGTTTCGCTTAACGAGTTGGTTGGATGGGATCGAAACAATTACGACCGAGTAGTGCACTTTTCATTTGGTTTGCTCTTGGCTTTTCCGTTGCGCGAGGTCTTGGTCCGATTTTCAAATTTCAGCGGTGGCTGGTCATATATCGTTCCCTTTCTTTTAATTATTTCGATGTCAACTGCATTCGAGATTGTCGAGTGGGTAGCCGCAATAATCTTTGGAGGCGATCTGGGGCAAGCCTATCTCGGCACTCAAGGAGACGAGTGGGATTCGCATAAAGATACGCTTTGGGCCAGCCTAGGAGGTCTCATTGCGGTGTGCTTGACATTACTATGCAACATCGCAGGAGTTAATAATCGCAGAAGAGCATTTCAAATCGAAACCAGCCTCAAAATACCCTAAATTGCCATGAACGCTCTCGAAAGCCGCAAGTCAGATAGTTTTAATCCGATCTGTATTCCAAACTGCCGTTAGAACTGCCGTTTGTGGACCAGGAGGTCGGTGGTTCAATTCGACCGAGCCGTACCATATTTTTCAATGGCTTAGCTGAAATCTTGCCAAACCTTAAAGATCTTAAGGTCTAATGCGAGGTCTAATTAGAGTCCGGAATTGGGACCGATTTTTTTGAGGACACTACCGAGCCATCTAATAGTCATCAAATTTTTCAGAAAATCTGTCCAAGTACCTAAACAACCATCCCCTACAACAGATACCGGGTGTGTAAATAGGCGCAAATGGGGGGCTAAGTCACCCACCTTGCTTAGGGTCAGGATCCATTAATTTGCATTATGACGAAGGGCAGCAATGTAGACAAACCGTCTTTGAGAATTTGGAC
>JBPCVX010000154.1:0-12247 GCA_051010095.1 Hyphomicrobiales bacterium | reverse complement strand
TGGAAAGCGCCAGCATGATTGTTTGATTGAGCCCTAAAAGGATTTCCGGCAGAGCAAGTTTAAGCTGGATTTTGCGCATTAACTGCCCACGGGTGCAGCCAGTCGCAATGCCCGCTTCGATAAGTTGTGGGTCGACCTGGCGCAGCCCATGTGCGGTATAGCGAATGGCAGGTGCGATCGCATAGGCAATGACCGCGATCATCGCGGTGAAATCACCCACACGGAACAACATCACCACAGGCATGAGATATACGAACGAAGGCAGCGTTTGCAGAGTGTCGATGACCACCCGCACGACGCGCCAGACTTTATCACCGCTGGCAGATGCAATACCGATTGGGATACCTATGAGGCACGCGATAATCACCGCAATACCGCAAAGATAAACCGTCACCATGGCCTTCGGCCACAAGCCCACGATGGCGATAAACAAGGTGAGCACAGCGCATAAAAGGCCAAGCCGCCAGCCTCCAAGCGAGTATCCTGCCAAGCCCAGAAGACCTGCAACAACCGGCCACGGCAAAGATAGCAGGAAGCGCTTTAGCGGCACCATAAAGTTGACGAGCATGAAGGTTTTCACCGCTTCCAGCTCATCAAAGAAGGTGATGTTGATATATTTCACCACCTCGCTCCAAAAGGTGCCTGTGGTGATTGTCCATTCTTCCGGCCAGGTTTGCAGCCATCCCATACCAAGGCCCAACACGCCGGTTACGATAACGATAGCAAGGCACGCGGCACTGTAGGGATAACGGCGCAGGAAATTTTGCGCAGGCGCATCTTCCAAATGTTCGGGTCTGCGGTTAGCAAAAGCTTGTGAAAGGCGGTCAAGAGCAATCGCCAATACCACGATGGCAACGCCCGCCTCAATGCCAGCACCAATATCTAGGCGGCGCAGCGAGGCCAATACATCATAACCGAGCCCGCCCGCACCGATCATTGAAGCAATGATCACCATATTGAGCGACAGCATGATCACCTGATTAACGCCGATCATCAGCCCGTCACGGGCAGAGGGCACGAGGATTTTCCAGCGCATTTGACGTGGCGAACACCCGGTCATGCGCCCCAGATCAATCACCTCGGATGGCACCTGGCTTAAAGCCAGCATGGTGACGCGCACCATCGGCGGCATGGCATAAATGATGGTCGCGATCATTGCCGCAACCGGGCCAAAACCAAACAAGAAGAGAATTGGCACAAGGTAAGCAAACACCGGCACCGTCTGCATGAGATCAAGCACCGGTCTGATCAATCGTTCGATCCACACATAGCGGTGGGCAAGCAGACCCAAAAGCAACCCGCCAATCACCCCAAACGGCACGGCGATAACAATAGAAGAAAGCGTGACCATAGAGCTTTCCCATTGGCCGAATATGGCGAGATAGGAAAAGCACGCCCCCACAAACAGCGCCAAGCGCCAGCCCGATGCATAGAGCCCCAGCGCCATAACAATAGCGATCACTGCAACCCAGGTGAGCGGCGGCAGAACCTGCACAGCATCAGACCCCTGACCTTTCAGGAACCCACTTGAAAGAATGCTTGTTGCAATCGTCAGCGGAACATCCAGAAGCCAGGCAATGCCGCGTGTTACATCCGTAAATGTAAAAAGTCCAAAGCTTGCCTCTTCCAAAAGCCATTTCATAAAGGCTGAAATGTCGTTCTTGAACTGCCACACCCAGGCGCGGGGAAACTTGAATGCCCATGGAAAATAGGGCTTGCCGAACAACCAGAACGCAGCTGAGAAAGCCAACGCGACAATCCAGATATGCGATAGCCGCAAGGAACGCGTGTGAGGTGCTGGAATATCTGTTATGGCCACAGCCTAACCCTCCAACATCACTTTGATAACAGCATCGCGGGTAACCTCACCCACCTGTTTGCCATCATCGTCAATCACTGCGAGCGGGCGCGCATCTTCAGAAAGCCTGGCGGAAAAATCGCTCACCTTTGTGGTGTGTAAGACCTCACCTGCAGTGTCACTGTTTGGCGCGCTCACGTGTTGCATTATGGAACGGGCAGAAAGCACTTTCGCATGGGGCACTTCGCGGGTGAACTCGGCCACATAATCAGTGGCAGGCCGCATCACCAAATCTTCCGGTGTTCCCACCTGATCAACCGCGCCATCTTTCATAATGGCGATGCGATCTGCCAGCCGGATGGCTTCGTCAAAATCATGGGTGATGAAGACAATCGTCTTTTTCAGCACCGATTGCAGGCGCAAAAACTCATCCTGCATCTCGCGGCGGATCAGCGGATCAAGAGCTGAAAACGGTTCATCAAGAAACCACAGTTCTGGTTCTACCGATAAGGAACGCGCAATGCCCACACGTTGCTGCTGTCCTCCTGAAAGTTCGCGCGGGTAATAACTTTCCCGGCCCTCCAGCCCAACAAGGATAATCATCTCGCGCGCCCGGCGCTCACGTTCTGCTTTCGCCAACCCCTGCACTTCCAGCGGAAAGGCAACATTGCCCAACACGGTGAGATGAGGCAGCAAGGCAAAATGTTGAAACACCATGCCCATGCGGTGGCGGCGGATATCGATCATGTCCGCATCACTCGTCTTGAGCAGATCTTCACCATTGAACACTATCTCGCCAGCAGTCGGCTCGATAAGCCGCGACATACAGCGAACAAGGGTGGATTTGCCTGAGCCCGAAAGCCCCATGATGACGAAAATTTCGCCCTCATGAATGTCAAGCGAGACATCGCGCACCGCCGGAATAAGGCCAGCGGCACTAATATCATCAAAGGACGGTGTTGAGTGGGCCTCCAAGAACGCTTCGCTGGAATTACCAAAAAGCTTCCATACCGAACGGCAGGAAAGCTTCGCGCTGGAGGAATGCTCGGTCATATCTTACAAGAACTTGCTGAAATTGATGTGAGGGCGGCGCTTGCGCACCGCCCCCGGAGATCGTGGCTTGGGCTGGATTAGTTAATCCACTTTTTCCAGCGCTCTTCGTTCTTGCTCATCCAGTCTGCAACGACATCTTCAAGCTTTTTGCCGTCAAGATCGACTGCCGAGACCATGGCGCCCATTTCGTCATTCGTTACGTTGAATGCTTCAATGGTCTTTTTGGCACCAGGCCATTTTTCTGCAAGACCAGCCCAAGCCACTTTCCAGATCGGACCGCGTGGTTTGCCACAATCATATTTGGCATCCTTATTGTCACCCCACGCCGCGTCGTTGTAACACTCCGCGGTGTATTTCGGGAATTCCACCCACTCGCCTTTATATTTTACAGGCGCCCAATGAGGGGCATAAACCCAAAGCAAGATGGGGGCTTTGCGCTGGTAAGCGGATTCTAACTCTGCAAACAGGGCCGCATCGGTTCCTGCATGCACAACTTCAAAATCGAGACCAAGGGCTTCGGCGCGTTCGTCATCGTAACCGCCCCAGGTTACCGGTCCGCCGAGATATCGCCCTTTAGGGGCAGTTTCAGGTGTGGAGAAGGCCTCCGCACACTTGTTGAGCGCCTTCCAGTCTGGAAGGCCGGGGCATTTTTCCTTCATGTATTCCGGGTACCACCATTCTTCGATGGCTTGCATTCCGGTTTCACCCAGGTTGACCACTTTGCCGGTGCCGGTTGCCTCATCCATGGCATCGCGTCCGGTGGTTTCCCAAATTTCCATCGCAACATGCAGATCGCCGGTTTTAAGCCCTGCGAACTGGGCAATATAATCAGCCTGCACGTAATCGATGTTGTATCCGGCTTTTTTTAGAACCTCACCCATGATGTTCGTCGTCACGAGCTGGCCGGTCCAGTCATGAAGGGTGAGCTTGATCGGGTCTTTGGATTCAACATCTGCGAATACCGGCGCGGTACCCGCGCTAAGAGCAAACAGTGCGGCGGCTCCAAACAAGCCTGCGCGAACGTTTGAGAAAAATGTCATTTTTAACCTCCCTGCACGAGTGTTGGTGTTAACTGCGGCGCGCAGCATACCCAGCCTCAGCGTGTTGTTTTAGGATTTGAATGACACCCAGAATCTGCATACCTGTCAATTAGAAATGTGATATTTTGTGGTTTTAATTGTAAAATTTTTGGTTTTTTATGTAATTATGCACATGAAAGGCATTCAATGGCGCTAGCTGAACCAAATCAAGACGGCGAATTACGCTATTCCAAGCGGCACATGGATATTCTGCGCATTGTGCGCGAGGAAGGTACCATTAGTGTGACAGCACTCGCGCGCGAGTTGGGCGTTTCCTCTGAATCAATCCGCCGCGATGTGAAACCGCTCACCACAAGCGGTGCCTTAATCAAAATGCACGGCGCGGTCACCCTGCCCCACCATGTTTTGGAGGCGCCCTTCGAACGCCGCTTGCGCGAGAACGCCGCCGCCAAGCGCCAAATCGCCAAATACACCGCCAGTTTAATTGAAGATGGCGACACGCTGATGCTCGACACGGGCACAACAACATCAATCCTGGCGCGGGAACTTCTGCGGAAATCGCACCTCACCGTCATTACAAATTCTTCCGACATCGCGCGCACACTCTCCACCGTGAACGGCAACCGGGTTTATATGGCAGGCGGTGAATTACGCGGCGATAATGGGGCAGCCTTTGGGCCCTTTGCGATCTCGTTTATCAGGCGTTTTCGGGTGCGCCACTCGATCATCTCAATTGGGGCAATTGACGCCATCAGCGGGCCTATGGACCATGATTTGGCGGAAGCTGAGTTTGGCGCGGCGATACTTGAACAAGGCGAGATCACCACCGTCATTACCGATCATACCAAGTTTGGGCGTTCCGGTTTGGTCAATGTGTGCGGGTTCGAAAGTTTTCAAAACCTCATCACCGATAAGGTCCCTCCAGCCGATATCGCAAAAAAACTGCAAGAGGCAGAGATCAAGGTGCACCTCGCGCAATCATCGGCTTAAGGTTTGCGCGCACAAGACAATGCGGCAGGCACGGGGACGATGTATTCCTCGCCCGCTTTGAGTTTCTCGATTTCAGCGCGAACAACTGCACGGATCACGTTGCGTGCATCAGCTGACTGCGCACGCAATATTGCAGCGGCGCGCACCGCACCATCATGAAAGGCGTCGAACACTTCATCAGGCGATGTGTGGTGCCAATATTGGGGAACAACCCGGGTTGCAGGTTTAACAAACCCCGTGCTGAGACAAATTTCACGCACTGCATTTTCATCTGCGAAAAGAAAATAGGGCGGCGCCTTGGGCAAATCGACGTCCGGCTCACCATGCGCTTCAATTGCGCCTAGCACGATACCGAACCCCTCGCCTGGATTGGGCTCGGCCCATACGGTGAAGGCAAGCATGCCGCCAGGGCGCAAAACCCGGTGCGCCTCAACAAGAGCTGCTTCAGGCTCTGGCAAATGGTTCATGCCAAAGCCGATCACCACCGCATCAAAGCCATCATCATCGAAGGGTAAATCTTCCGCGCTTGCTTCCAGAAACCGGCATTCGGGATAAGTGGTCTTGGCAAGCGCCACTTGCGCTGGCGAAAAATCGATGCCTGTCGCTTGTGCCCCGCGGCCATAGGCGGCGCCGGCCAAATAACCAGGGCCGGTTGCGACATCCAAAACCGCACTGCCATCGCCTACCCTGGCAGCATCCAGCATGGCGTTCGCAGACTGGCTCGAAAGTCCGCCCCAATAATGGTGGTAGGGATCGGCTGCTTTCTCCCAGCCAGACCTTTCGAATTTCCGAAATGCCTTTTGTTCATCATCAGAAAACGCCATGTATGCCTCCCAGCCTGAACAAGGTTGCACATTATGTCGCGCAGGAACATCCGCGCGCCAGACACAGGTCTCAGTGACTTTTGGTTTTGTCCTGATAGACGAATTCGCCGCGCTCTTCGTTGAATTTGAGAACGTGCACGTCCCATTTCTGATCGTCACCACTAGGCTCTTCAATTTTTTGGGCAATGATGGTGCGTTCGCCATCTGTGCGCAAAGTGATCATGCCATACACAGCAACATTGCGGTCTTTGGCGGCCTGCATCTTCTTGGTGATTTTATTCTTTTCGCTTTGGCTTGCTGCGGCCTCAATTTCGGCCTCATACTTTTTAAGCTTGTCGAAATATTTGAACAACGGCGTGAACTCACGCGTGCTGCGCGCGATCTCGGTGCTAAAGATCAACGGCCTATGTCCCCTGCCATATTTGCCAAAAGCGCCCAGCGCATCAGGGCGTGGATGGGCATAGGCTTCTGCATCACCGCTGGAGACCACATAGGCAATGGCGTTAAGCCCGCGCAAAAAGGTTTCTGAGAAATGGTGGCTGCCATGATGGCACGCCTTCGCCACATCCACCTGCCACACTTTACGGGCCTCGGTAACAATCGAGGTGAGTGCTGCCTCAGCTGCCGTCAGCTCGGTCTTTTCATCTTGGTTCAGGGTGTCACCCTTCTGGTTCAGGTGCCAGACATCGCTTTCAAGGTCGGAAGCATCTTTGTCAGTGCCGCAATAATGGCGCAGCAGATAGTCTTCAGATTCCGTGTTCAAATCTCCGCCAAGCAGAATCGACAGCCTGCCAATCTTCAGCTTGAACACCAATGAGTGGCCGTTTTTGGTGACCCCCTCATTGCCGATTATGCGCAGCAGGTGGCGGTTTGCTCCGTCATGCGCGATCTCTTCTGTCACCGGCCCAAGCAGCTCAATTGTTACATCGCCAGATCCATCAAATCCGGGCAAATGAGCATCACGCGCACTCAGCGCTTTAAACTTAGTGCCAGCGTTGGCAGGGTTTTCAATAAGCCCGCGGATGGTTGAGATATATTGCTTTTGCGTGGTGGGGTGACTTGCAACAAGCGAACGCATATCAGTATTGGTGCGCACCAGATCGAGCAGATACCATTTCTTGTTTTCAGCTTTCACCCCAAGACCAAGATCGTATTTGTAGCTCAATTCCTTTATGTCTTTGACCGCATCTTTTTCAGCTTTTGAGATTGGGCGTTCCACAATGCCATTGTGATAAACGTGGCCAAAACTAAGTTTTGGGTTCGAGAAAATATGCCTAAACCCATAATAATGATCATTATCGGGATGAGAGATCACAGCCATTTCAATATTAAACGGCGGACGCACGCCACTGTCGCCCGCAGCAACATCATCAACGCCTGCCACTTTGCGCCTGCGCAGATTATAGCGCCAGTTTAAAAAACGGGCCATGTTGTCCGTCTTGCCCGCATCAATGAGGATCACTTGATCATCAGGTGTTACCAGATGTGCGCCATCGCCCTGGCCGATATCAACGAAATTCACTTCTAATGCACGGTCTTCGCCAAACTGGTCATCATGAAGCCAGCCTTCATCGCCGCGGCAGCGCACCTTGTGCCAGTCGCCATCGCTTTCGCCCAACCAGCGCAGCCAGTCGCCAAACAACAAATGGTTTAAAGGCTCGGACCCGGCATCACTACTCTCCCGCAGCACCGCCGTGTTTTGAGAAATGTAATAGTTCTTTGTCGTACTAAGCGCCATTTCCGCCTCCTTTGTTCATTGTTTGCTGTGTGTTTAACCGCCCCTTTGAAACTATGGCTTCGCCTGCTGTGTTGAATGGTGTCACTTCGTCCATTCGTACGCGGATGAAGCAAATGCACAACACAACCTTAGAGATTAATTTGAAAAATTTCTACTTAAGCGTTTTATTCCGGCGCTAGCGTTTGTAAAAATTGCGAAATTTCCTCGCCACTTCGATGTAAAATCATGTAAAAAGCTTTCACATGAGCCGGAAACAAAAAACCCGCCGTGGCTATCACCACGGCAATTTGCGTGCCGCCCTGGTTGAGGCAGCCTTAAGCCTGATCGGCGACAAGGGGGTTGCCGGCTTCACTGTGGCTGAAGCAGCGCGCAAGGCGGGCGTGAGCCCGGCTGCTCCCTACCGGCACTTCAAAGACCGTGACGCGCTTCTTGCAGATGTTGCTATTGAAGGATTCTCGGCATTTGACAAAGCGCTGAAGGCCGCGTGGAACACAGGCAAACCCGATGCCTACACGGCACTGATAACCATGGGGCATGCCTATTTGGATTTCGCAAAGTCTGAACCGGCATTCTATTCCGCAATGTTTGAATCTGGCTTAGAACCGCCAGAATACCCAGATTTGAGAGCCGCCGCAGACACTGCATTTGAAACCTTGCGCACCGCGGTTGAGCTTCTTATTTATGAAATGCCGGCTGAAACCAAACCGCCAGCTCTTATGGTATCGCTGCATATTTGGGCCATGAGCCATGGCATTGCATCGCTGTTTAACCGCGGTGATGGCGCAAGCCGCAGGCAACCCATTGAACCAGGTGAGTTGTTTGAGGCTAACCTGATGATTTATCTGCGTGGTCTTGGGCTGGAAATATAGCCTGGTGCACTGCGCCGATTACAGATCTGCCCATCCCTAAAAGACTATTTTTCGAGAATCGACACTGCCGCGCTTGACATCCACCCCATCCATCCCCATTTATGTGAATGTAAATAACATTTACATTAACGAATGAACAGAGCGGACAATAGGAAAGAGCAAATGAGCATCGTTGAACGCCTAGACGATTATGGGAAACCAGCTTGGATTACAGCAATGATCTTAGGCTTCGTGGTTTTCTGGCCGATTGGGCTTTTAATTCTTGGATACATGTTATGGAGTGGACGTATGGGATGCAGAGGTAAAGTGGCGTCGTATGAACGAGAAGGTTTCATGAGCCGTGGGCCTGGCCGTTGGTATCGCCCGGCTAAGTTTGCAGGCTCAAGCGGAAACAGCGCCTTTGATGAGTATCGCGAAGAAACTTTGCGCCGTCTGGAAGAAGAGCAAGAAGAGTTTAAATCCTTCATGGAACGCCTTCGCCAAGCGCGCGACAAATCTGAGTTCGACCAATTTATGGCCGACCGCGCAAGCCGATCCGACGTAACAGACATCGAGCCTGAAGAAGGAAAGGCCGAGCCAGAAAAACGCAAGAGTAAAAAATCTTAATCGGCACCTGAGTTCGCATATGCCAATACGGCCGGGGCAGTTTTACTGCCCCGGTTTTCTATGTGCTGGCTGGTGTGCACGTGCAATGTTATGATCAGCGTGTATTTTAGATCATTCATCTTTAAGTCAGATCATTATGTATGCATGCACGCACCTGCGCCCGTTTTCCCGCATTCCCGCCAAACTTCTGTTTCTCTGTATTGTGTTTTCCTTGAGCGCCCCAATGACCAGCCCTTCATATGGACAAAGCGTTCCAAACGATGTGGTCGCGCCCATTTCGGCCGAATTGGCTTTTTACACACGCTACCGTTCACAAAAAAATCACAAGGCCATTGCGTTCGGCCAGGCCAGTTTGTGGTATATGTCTTATGGTCAGGCCAGCCAGAAAGCCGCTGCCAATCATGCGCTGCAAAGTTGCCAGAAAAGCCAGCGCAAATCTGCTCACAGGGCAACGCGAGGCCGGCCCTGTTATTTGTTTGCGGTAGGCAACAAGATTGTATCTCTGGGCAACAATGCTGGCCCACCACTTGGCAATCGAATAGGCGGCAAGGATCTGCCGTTACTGTCAGCCTATCAACGGCTTGTGCGCAAAGGTAAGGTCAAGGGTGTGGTGTTCATTGTGCACGGCTGCAACCGGTTTCGGAACAAATCGCGCTGGGCACAAGGCTGGTTCACCTATTTTAACCGCAAGGGTTATCATGTGATAGTGCCCGACAACTTCGCCGACAAACGGCCGCCACAAATGTGCGGGCAAATTCCCAACAATCGTGTCCACCAAAATTTCAGGCTTATGCGCATACGCGCAGCCCAAACCCACCGCACACTCGCTAATCTGAAAAAGCGCTATCGCGGATTGCCAATCATTGTATGGGGACATTCAGAGGGCAATTCGGTCGCCCAGATCGCGGCCATTAAACCTGCTGGCATTATCACCACAGGGGGCCTATGCGGGTATGGAACAACGGGGCAAAACCTCGTTTATCAAAATGTTCCCATGCTGGTTTTGATGGGCCAGAAAGACCCTTTCATCCCAGTGAGAACACAAAACGCGCTCACCCGTGTGAATACATTCTGCAAAGCTGTTCTGAAGCCAAAGCGCTGGCGGCATGTCATTTTGCGCGGGGAAAATCATTTCCCGGCAATCACCAGCCAGCACGTGCGCAGACAGGTCGACCGGTTTTTCGCCACGTATTTTAAATAGAGAAAGTTTCAGCGAAGGCACGTTCGCCGGGTGGCGTGAAGGTGACGATGCGCGACCCTTTTTCACGCCGTGCCCAACCTAAATCATAAATCCGCGCAAGCAATGCATTGCCCAGCGGTCCGGCCAGATGGCTGCGCCGCATGCTCCAATCGAGACAGGGTTTGGCAAGTGGGCGGCGACCGGGCTTTATCGTTCCAACATCAATGCCCAGGCGATAGAGGAACGCCGCGCCATCAGAGGTAACGCCCAAGCCATCGCCTTCGGCAAGCAGGAAGTCTTGCGCCATGAGACTGTCATACATGAGCACTGCATATTCGCTCGCCAAATGGTTATAACAGACGCGCGATTTGCGCATTTGCGGATCCTTCGGCCCAGTACGCGTACGCATATGGCCAAGATGCATGGAGAGCCCGCCGAGGCGCTCAAGCACTTCGGCAATCTGCCCATCAGCTATAGAGAAATGGCGATGCCGGCCTTGCTTGAGTTGCGTGACGAGCCCGCCATTCTGTAATTTTGCCAAATGGGTGCTGGCAGTTTGAGGGGTAACGCCGGCCTCTGCTGCAAGCTCGCTCGCGGTAAGCGCCTTGCCACTGAGCAACGCATTGAGCATACTTGCACGCGCAGGGTCACCAATCATCGCGCCCAGAAAAGCAATATCTGGTCCTTCTCTCATATTTCGACCCCTACCGAAGCATTCTTTTCTTCGACTTTGCCATACTGCCATTCTTCGCAATACATTTAAGGAACCTCCATGAATTCTCTAGATTTTCAAATCCGTAATTCCTTCAGGATCGACATCATCGGGCTTTTCATCGCGCTGTTGGGTCTGATCCTCACGGCTGTCATTCTGCCCTTTAGAGTCTACCAATTCCGCACCGACAAGTGGCGTTCCCGCCGTCATTTAGAAGAGCTCGACGAGAGACAGCTTGCCGATATTGGCGTTTCGCGCGAAGAGGCAAACCAGGAATCCTCAAAACCCTTTTGGACGGACTAAAAGGAACATAGCACACTTCATGATATTATACTTCGATTGTTATCGAAGCATAATATCAGCATAGCGGATACACCTAACCCGATGTCACACACACTCGGGAGAACCAAAATGCTAACCTGTTTTATCCGCTATCACATTGATCCTACGAAGAAAGATCAGTTCATCCAATATGCCCAAAATTGGGGACAAGCCATTCCGCGCAACGGGGCTGATCTGATTGGCTATTTCGCACCCCATGAGGGCTCTTCCACCCTTGCTTATGGCGTCTACAACGTTGAAAACCTCGCAGCCTATGAAGCCTACAGGCATGAGCTGATGAATGATCCATCGGGCCAGGAGAATTACCAATTCGCCCAGCGTGAAAAATTTCTCTTGCGCGAAGACCGTACTTTTCTGAAGCTGGCCTCTGCCCCACATTCTAAACTGGTGATGCCATGATTGCTGTGATCTTCGAAGTCGAACCCCACCCAGACCACAAGCAAGCCTATCTCGACACGGCTGCCAGCTTGCGCCCGGTGTTGGAAAAGATGGACGGCTTCATCTCCATCGAGCGGTTTCAAAGCCTTACCGATGAAAACAAACTCTTGTCGCTTTCCTTCTGGCGCGATGAAGACGCCGTGAAGGCATGGCGCAATGTTCCCATGCACAGAAAGGCGCAAAAGGCGGGGCGTGAAATCTATTTTGAAAACTATCGACTTCGCGTTGCCCATGTGCTGCGCGATTACGGTATGAACGAGCGCGAAGACGTGCCCGAGGATAGCCGTGCTAAGCATGATGGGAGCACTTAGAAGAGTTTTGCGAAAACTTGTCTATACAAGTTAAAATATTGTTTTTAATATCTTTAAAAACTTATCCCCGCGCATTTGCACCCCCTTATTATGGGTTCACCTGATCTCATCAGGAAACGCAGGACGCCCCTTTTGGGGGGTGTCACCGTAATGCAACGCGAGGTGTTCGCACCAGGTGTTGGGTGGCCGTCGTGGGTCTGTGTTGAGGTTAGGGTGGCGCTCTGAAGGGTCCCCGCTGCACGGGCGGGTGGCTGCTGGAGATGTTGTTGGCTTTGGCGTGATCCGCACCCTAGGAAAGGTGGCTCATGCCGGTCGATAACACCCCAGCCGTGGTGCGGCTTAAGGT
>JBPCVX010000153.1:0-9150 GCA_051010095.1 Hyphomicrobiales bacterium | reverse complement strand
GTGATGTGATATCGCACAATCCGGGTTGGTGAAGCACATCTGCATATTTATGCTTGGAAAGCGCTTGCAGCGTGTCGCCAACACCGGAACGGCTGTGGCCGTAATCGATGAACACGCCAAAGCCTTGATGTTTCGACATGCGTTTACCGAGTTCTTCCGCGATTTGGGCGCGCACGGGCGCCAGCTCACAGATGGCCCCCACCTCTCCGGTTTCGGCCCACTTCGGAATTTCCCTCACAGGCGCTTGTTGCAGCCCGATTGTAAGTTCGCCACCTTCATCGAGGCCGATCACGCGCTCACACCAGCCCTGTTGTGTTTTTTGAAACTGGTGCACAGGAAGCGCATCAAAAAACTCATTGGCGACCACGATCAGCGGGCCCTCTGGCACGTCTTCGAAGCGCTCATGCCACTGCACTGCGGCCCCTGATTTAGCCAGTTTCACCTTTTGGTTTTGCCGCAAGGCAGGGCTCATTTCAACAAGGTGCACTTTGGCAGCATCGAGAAAACCCGGCATCACCTTTGCCGCACGCAGCATATCGCTCATCAACGTGCCGCGGCCCGGGCCTAGTTCAACGAGATGAAATTGCTCCGGCGCCCCAAGCATCTGGTATGCAGCAGCGGCCCATACGCCGATTAACTCACCAAAAATCTGGCTCACTTCCGGTGCTGTGATGAAATCACCGCGCGCACCAAAAGGATCACGCCCCATATAGTAGCCATGCTGCGGATGGCCCAGCGCCAGGCCCATATAATGAGCCATAGAGATCGGCCCTTCCGACGCTATGAGTTCTTTCAACTCACGCTCCAGCGGTGTCTCGCTCATTTGCGCAGCGCCCATTTCATTAATGCAATGCCGGCAAGCACCATGGGCAAAGACAAGATCATGCCCATGGTGATGGGACCTGCCAGATAGCCCAAATGCGCATCTGGCTCGCGGAAGAACTCAACGATGATACGCGCAATTCCATACCCGCAGGCGAAAGCACCTGCAATAAAGCCCGGTTGTTTAAACATAAGCTTTGAATGGGTGAGCCAGCGAATGATCAAAAAGAGCACCAGCCCTTCGAGCGCTGCCTCGTAAAGCTGGCTGGGATGGCGCGGCATCGGCCCACCGGTGGGAAACACCATACCGATGGAAGCATCGGTCACCCTGCCCCACAATTCGCCATTGATGAAATTGGCGATGCGCCCAAACGCCAAGCCGATTGGAACAGCCGCACCCGCCAGATCAAACAGTTGCAACAGATCAGCATTGTGCCGCCGGGCATAGACATAAACCCCCAGCAAGACACCCAGAAACCCACCATGAAACGACATGCCGCCATCTGCAATGCCGGTGATGATCGATAATGGATCAGCAAGGTATTGTGCTGGTTTATAGAACAACACGTAGCCCAGCCTACCGCCCAAAATGACCCCCAGAGCGCCCCAGAACAAAGCATCATCCGCCATTGCAGGCGTAATACGTTGAAAACCGGCACGCGGCGGCCCCCAAAGGCGTTCATCCACAACAAGACGGCGGATATACCACCAGGCAAACAGCAGACCTGCGACATAGGACAGGCCATACCAGCGCACAGGTAATGGACCGACATGAAAGGCAATCGGATCTATGTGCGGATATGTGAACGCGGCAGCAAGCAAGTCAGTCATCCTTGAATGTGCTGCGAGGTGTCTCAGGTTCGATAAGCTGCGTCAAGCACTTGATATTCTTGGCCTTGCTGCCCATATTCACCCCAATGCAATGAATTCGACAGGAAAACACCATGTCTACCGGTTCTGCCCGTTTTTTTGATGATCTCGCGCGCGTTATGACGTCTGCCGCAGGTGCTGCCCAGGGGGTCAGAAACGAGCTCGATACTTTGTTCCGTACTCAGGCTGAACGGGTATTGAATGAACTAGATGTAGTGCAGCGTGACGAGTTTGATGCCGTGCGCGAAATGGCGATTAAGGCGCGAGAAGAAAATGATGCGCTGAAAGAACAGATTTCTGCCCTTGAGGCAAAAATTGACGGCATGGCACCTAAGAAGCGTGCGCCAGCGCGCAAAAAGCCCACCGCAAAAAAAGCCGCACCCAAGAAATCCTAAAATTCCCAAGTCGTGTATTAGCGCAACTACAGCCGCGCTTGTGGACCATCTAAGTTGGAGACCACGCGGGGGGTTGCGAGTCACTTTGTTCCCGGGCAACGTCAACACATTGCAGGTGCTTTGATTCGTGCCGCTACATCTTGTGGTTCAACATAAGAGAAGGCGTGAATTCCAAGTGCCAGTGCGGGCAGAAGGGGACATCTGATGAGTGCGCTTCCAAATTTTGAAACCGAAAAACTGGCCAACCCGCTGGACGTCGTCGAAAACTTGGCCACAGCGCATGAGTGGCTTTTCGATAGGTCCACCGATGATGAACTCAACATGACCGTTGAGGGCACCTGGAGCGATCTGCATGTGTGCTTGAACTGGCGCGAGGATATCGAAGGTTTACACCTTGCCTCAACCTTTGATCTGCGCGTTCCAGACCGGCGGCGCGAAGAAGTGTCCAGGCTTGTATCGCTCATTAATGAGCAATTGTTCCTGGGCCACTTCGATCTCTGGCGCACTGATGGCGCATTGCTGTTTCGCAACGGACTGTTGCTGACGGGTGGTGCTGAAGCTCTGCCGGAGCAATGCGAGGCATTGATGGCGCTGGCGCTTGAGGCGTGTGAACGTTACTACCCAGCATTCCAATTCGTAATTTGGGCAGGTAAGAGTGCAGAAGAAGCCATTGAAGCCTGCCTCATGGAAACTGTTGGAGAAGCCTAGATGAGCCCGCTTTCCGGCCAATTGGTTCTTGTTGGCGCCGGGAAAATGGGTGGCGCCATGCTCAATGGCTGGCTTGCCATGGGCACACCTGGTGCGCAAATCTCCATTCTCGACCCCTTCCCCGCGCCGGAGCTTGAAGCGCTGGTCGTGGGTAATGGTATCGCGCTCAATCCAGACATCGATCAACTTGATGATGCGCAAGTGGTTCTCATCGCGATTAAGCCACAAATGATGGACGAAGTATTGCCGTCAATTGTGCCATTGGCCAAACCCAAGCCGGTGTTTCTTTCTGTGGCCGCTGGCACAACAATTGCGCAGTTTGAAAGTGTATTTGGCGCAGATGCTGCCATTGTGCGCGCCATGCCCAACACGCCTGCTGCGGTGGGTCGCGGCATCACCGCCATATGCCCAAACAAAAATTGCGCGCAAGACCAGGTTCAGCTGGCTGATACGCTTCTACAGGCCATAGGCCAAGTGGTGAAAGTTGAAGATGAAGAATTGATGGATGCGGTCACCGCTGTCTCCGGTTCAGGTCCTGCTTATGTGTTTCATCTCATCGAGTGCATGGCCAAGGCGGGCGAAGCACAGGGCATACCCGCAGGGACCGCCATGCAGCTTGCGCGCGCAACGGTCGCCGGTGCCGGTGAACTTGTGCATCAGTCAGACCTTACCGCTGAAACTTTGCGCAAGAATGTCACTTCACCTGGTGGCACGACGGCAGCAGCTCTTGAAGTTTTGATGGCGGATGAGGCTATGCCCAAACTATTGCGTGAGGCGATTGCAGCAGCAACGCGCCGGGGCCGCGAGCTCGCCGGTTAGAACACACACATAAAGCAAGTCCATTGCTCAACAGATAGCGTAGTTCTAAACTAGAGCAGGTTTAGAAAGGTATGTGAGCGTAATGGCACGAGCATCAAAGCAAGACAAAATTATCGACACCGCATTAGAGCTTGCCGCAGAGCGCGGGTGGGCGCGGTTGAAACTTTCTGATATTGCAAAGGCCGCAAAAGTGAGCCTTGCCGAGTTGCGCGGCCACTTCGATAGTAAGCCCGCCATTCTCGCCGCATTCATGGAACGCATTGATGCAGAAGTTCTCGACAATGTGGACGATGAGCCCGATATCGGTGAATTGCCGCGTGATCGCATGTTTGATGTGATGATGCGCAGGCTTGAGATTTTGGAACCACACAAGCCCGCCCTAAAAGCCATAACCAAGGATATGCGTGATGTGCCCTCAGAATGGGCGCAGCTATGCGCTGCGGCGGCGAAATCGCAAAGCTGGATGCTTGCTGCGGCAGGGCTTGAAGATTACGGCTTGCGCGGATTTATCAAGGTCAACGGCCTTGCCATGGTTTATGCCCGCACCATGCGCGTGTGGCTTGAAGATGATGACCCGGGCATGGCGCGCACAATGGCAGAACTCGATCGCAATCTGCGCCGTGGCGAGACAGCACTAAAGCGCGCCGAAACACCGATTGCCCTGGCGACAGCCTTTATGCAATTTGGCCGCGCCGCCTGGCGCCAACGCAGGCAACCCCCAACAGATAATAATGAAGCACCACAACAACCATGAGCACCAAACCGCCCGCAGATGACATTGATTTTGATGACTTCTTGAAAGTCGACATCCGCACCGGCACTGTTGTTGATGCGCAGCCTTATCCAGAAGCGCGCAAACCAGCATTCAAGCTATGGGTGGATTTTGGTGGTGAGATCGGCACGCGCAAATCATCTGCCCAGCTTACCAAACATTACACACCGGAAGAATTGATCGGGCGCCAGGTATGTGCGGTGGTGAATTTTCCACCCCGCCAGATCGGCAAGTTCATGTCTGAGATTTTAGTGCTCGGCATGCCAGATGATGAAGGCGAGGTTGTGCTGATCCGGCCGGACAAACCCATACCCGATGGCGGCAGATTATACTAAGTCTCAAACGGGAATTTCGATAACCGCCTGCAAACCGCCCAATGGGCTGTGGTGCAATGTCATTTCGCCCCCATGGGCGTGCACAATATCAAGTGCAATAGAGAGCCCCAGTCCCGATCCGCTATCATCTTGATTGCGGGCATCGTCCAGGCGCACAAAGGGACGCATCACATCTTCACGTTTGTTCTCTGGGATGCCTGGACCGTCATCATCAACACTTAAGATTAGATGGTTTCCATCGAGATGACAGGAAACCCGAACCTTCTTGGCGTGACGCACCGCGTTGACCACCAGATTGTTGATGCTTCGTTTCAACGCGTTTGGCTTCACGTTGACCATAAGCTCATCCGGCGCGTCGATCTCAATCTGAGTGCCCATACGCGCAGCAGCTTCACGCACATCACGCAGCATCTGGCTTATATCTACCTGTTCGGTAACTTCACCACCATCACCGCGCACAAACGCCATATAGTCTTCAAGCATGTGCTGCATTTCTTCAACATCGCGGCGCAAATCATCCACTTCTGGGCTGTCTTCCAAGAACGCCAATTGCAGCTTAAAGCGCGTCAGCACCGTGCGAAGATCATGGCTAACACCAGCAAGCATAGCCGTGCGCTGTTCCACATGGCGGTTGATACGTTCGCGCATATCTATGAACGCGTTTGCTGCTTCGCGCACCTCGCGCGCACCACGCGGATAGAAATTTGGAACATCCCGGCCCAACCCAAAACTCTGGGCCGCACGCGCCAACTGCTGAATAGGCCTAATCTGATTTCGCAGGAAGACAATGGCTACGGCTAATAAAATAAGCGAAGACCCCAGCATCCACATGATGAAAACATAGGAATTTGTGGTGATCGCCCGGTTCTCCCGCGTCAACGCTCGTAGAACGGTGTCTTTGCCAATCAACACCCGAATATCCACATAACCGCTCTTGCCAACAGTATCCAACCAGAACGGGCGCCCGACCCGCTTTCTGATTTGCTTGGAGAGCTTTATGTCGGCGATTGAGAAGAACGGCTTCGGTGCGGGTGCTGGCAGGGTTTCGCCTGTTACAATTTTCAAACCCAGCGCCAAACGGTCATTGGCCAGTTTTTCGATTACCTGTCGCGATTCTTCAGTTTTGGGCAAAATATCGTACATATCCGCCACAAAACCGATTTCGCGAGCAACTGATTTCGACAATTGTGTAGAAAGCTTCACCCAATGGCGTTCCATGAACACGGTCACCATGATGGTCTGCAGCAGAATAATAGGTGTGATGATAATCAACAGCGAGCGACCATAGAGCCCTTCGGGCACATGACGTTCTAGCCAGCGGTTAAAATGCCAAAGAAGCGTGCGCGGCTGACGTGCAACATGTTCGTCAAGAACAGCAACCATGCAACTCCACTCCTTGGGTCATCAAAAACAACACAATATTCGTTCAGTCAGTATACAGGATATAACCCGCACCGCGAACCGTTTGCAAATAGCGCGGCATTGTCGGGTCTGACTCAATTTTGCGCCGCAATCGATTTATCTGCACGTCAACGGCACGCGCACCTTCGCCCTGATTATTCTGCGCCAAATCGTTACGCGATATGGTTTCGCCAGGTTTGGTTGCAAAAAGACGCAATAATTCACGTTCCCTCGTTGTGAGCCGCACCACATCACCGCCTTGCGTAAGCTCGCCCCGCTCAATGTGAAAATTCATTTCACCCAGTTTAACTTCAACTGGTTGTGGTTCCGCGATAACGCTGCGGCGAAGAATAGAATTAATGCGGTGAACCAGTTCTCGTGGCTCGAAAGGTTTGACGAGATAATCATCAACACCTGATTCAAATCCTTCAATGCGGTGCTCAGCATCAGCACGCGCCGACAGCATAAGTATTGGCACCTCAAGAGAGCGGCGCAGATCAGCGGCAAGCTCAAGTCCGCTTTCACCCGGCATCATGATATCGAGAATGAGGAGATCAAACGCCAGCCCCTCCATGCGCGCACGCGCATCAGCGGCATCTTGCGCCGTGGTGACACGAAAACCCCTATCACTCAAAAACGATTTCACAAGTTGACGAATACGCCGGTCGTCATCAACCACCAAAATGTGGGGAGAGGTATCACTAACTTCTTCGCGTTCCATGCATCTACCTCGTTACTCTGTCTCCAGCGCGGGCGCTCGTTTTGACACGAGCTGATAAACACGCTCTCGATCAGCATCATTTATCAATTGGTAAAGAACGTCACGATATGAGGCCTCTGCCCCTTCGCCCGCTACAGACAATGCTTCACTTATGCGCCGAATTTGAGGCCGCACAAGTTCTAGGCGCAACTCTTCTCCCTGAGAAGTTAGAAAAAGCAAACGCTGCCGTCTGTCTTTTGGGCCCTCGCGCTGTTCCACATATCCCGTTTCAATCAACTCACGCAGAACCCGACCCAGTGATTGTTTGGTAATACGTAATATGTCGAGCAGCTCGGAAACCCGGATGCCCGGATTTCGACCGACAAAGTGGATGATGCGGTGGTGCGCCCTGCCAAAGCCCAGCGGAATGAGGATTTCATCTGGATCAGAGATGAAATCTCGGTAAGCGAAAAACAAAAGCTCAATCAGCTCGACAATTTCCCGTTCGCGGTGCTGTGCCATGGCATCTTTCCGTCTATGTCTTAAATATGTCAGCAATGTTGACACATTTTTTTATCATTGTTACATCACGGCTCGCTCGAGCGAAAGATTTGATCGTTTTCTACCGGGCACATTGTACAATTATTGCTCAGCCAACATTGTTTGCGGGCAATTCCATGTCGCAGGCGTTATAGGCCAATCATAAAGTGATTTGCAAAGACGCATCAGGCGCACATGAACAGTTGGAAGGAACAGCGCAATGCCCGCCCCCTCGTTTGATCAAATGGAAGGCGAAATCTGGTTGAATGGCGAGTTTGTGCCTTGGGAAGACGCAACTTTGCATGTCCTCAGCCACGGCTTGCACTATGCCAGCAGTGTGTTTGAAGGTGAACGCGCTTACGGCGGTGAAATCTTCAAACTGCGCGAACACACAGAGCGATTGTTCAGATCTGCTGAAATTCTTGACTTTGAGATCCCGTACACAATTGAAGAAATTGATGACGCCTGTAACGCCACCTTGAAGCGGCAAGGCTTTCAGGACGCCTATATTCGTCCGGTTGCCTGGCGCGGATCAGAAATGATGGGCGTCTCAGCTCAAGCCAATAAGGTCAATGTTGCGATCGCGGTGTGGGAGTGGCCAAGCTATTTCGATCCTGAGCAGCGGTTGAAAGGCATCCGGCTTGATATGGCTGACTGGCGCAGACCCGATCCGGCCACCATTCCCTGCCTGGCGAAGGCGGCCGGTCTTTATATGATTTGCACCCTCTCAAAGCATGCGGCTGAGAAGAAGGGCTATGCGGATGCGCTGATGCTCGATTACCGGGGGCAAGTAGCTGAAGCGACAGGCGCGAACGTATTTTTCATCAAAGATGGCGAAATCCATACTCCAACGCCGGATTGTTTTCTGGACGGTATAACACGGCGCACGGTCATTGGGCTTGCCCATGACAGGCAAATCAAAGTGAACGAACGCCCGATTATGCCCGAAGAGATGGAAGATTTTGAACAATGCTTCATTACCGGCACGGCGGCGGAAGTAACCCCCGTATCTGAAATTGGGCCCTACAAATTTGAAGTTGGCAGCATCACCAAAACGCTGATGGATGATTATATGGCGGCCGTTCAACCGGGTTAGTGGTTGCTAGATAGCGGCTATCAGTTTCTGTACATGCGGATCCAGCTTCCACTCTTTCGCACCGCACGCAGGCCTGGGCCAACACCTTTGTAGATTTTTTTTACACAATTTGGTGGCTTCAGCATGGCTCGTCGGGTTCTTGCGGGTGCTCGCGTTGCGGCGATAATGACAGCGCACTTCACCGTTTTTCTTCACGCGAACTTTGTAAACCGTCTTGCCGTATTTTTTGCGGCAGTCAGCCCATGCTTTTTTCTTTTGCGCCTTTGTCACGGCATGTGCTTGAGAAACAAGAGACGAATTTGGAACGAGATCGACGACAATAAACGTAAATGCAAGTGCGATGACTGCAAAAATAATCTTCATGACCACCACACAAACTTAAAAAATAAATTAAATACATATTATATTGCCTATATAAGACAATTTCTTTCAGACCGGTCAACCCCCGGTTACGGGCGGAAAAAACGCAACTTCTTTGGCATTTTTCAGGGGGGCTTCGAGAGGGCGATGCTCCTGATCAATCGCGGCGCGAATTGCTGCAAGATCGGCGAAGGCGTGCTCGTATTCCTCGCCGCGCTGTTTCAACAGATCGATCAGATCGGCAACCGTCTCAACATCACTTGGAAGATCAATCTGTTCGGACATCTTTCCGGTGCGTTCACGCACCCAGGCAAAATACAAAACCTGCATGA
>JBPCVX010000152.1:0-7736 GCA_051010095.1 Hyphomicrobiales bacterium | reverse complement strand
TTGCCATGATCGGTTTCAAAGGCTGTAATTTTGATGCCGTCTTGATCATAAACAACGCCGGGCTCGATATCCTTCACTGCAACGCTTGCGGCTTCGCGCGACATTTTCTGATCTTCAACCCTAGTGTTCACATCCCACGCATAGGCTTTTTGCATATAGCCCATCATATCGGCGGTGCCCTTGGGCCCAATAACAGGAAAGGGCACATCGCGCCTGCCGTATGGGCCACGCAGCCACCCGGTGAGCCACAGATCTGGAATGCCGACCACGTGATCAGAATGCAGATGAGTAAGTATAAGGCTGTCGAGTTTACCAAACGGGATTTTCTTGCGCCACAGCATTTGAGTAGCACCGCGGCCCGCATC
Organism: Hyphomicrobiales bacterium; assembly: GCA_051010095.1. Lineage (GTDB taxonomy): Bacteria > Pseudomonadota > Alphaproteobacteria > Rhizobiales > CAJQND01 > CAJQND01. Next base: position 7,371 of record JBPCVX010000152.1, on the reverse strand, counting down.
GATTAGAAAATTCTTGCTCCCAACGCGAACAAGAGTTGCCGGTCCAAACCGGTGCATAAGCGGCGGCGGTGTTCCGGTGCCTACGAGAATGATCTCAAAATCAGGTTTGTCCTTTGCCTGAACGGGGAGGATTACCAATGCCGAAAATAACAGCGCGAATGATAGTTTTAAAAACTTTCTCATAAGAATTCTCCCCGTAATGCGCTCACTCGTTAAGAGTAAGCGGATTTTCATTTTCGATGTTCTTGTCGTTATGACGCAGCACGATTTCTTCAGGCCACTGCGCCTTTATGAATGAGAGTGCCGCGATAATTTTGACGTCATTCAATACGTTTTCAAACACTGGCATTGTCGATTTGAAATCCTTCAAATTACCAAAGCGGGCAGTGCCATATTTTGTGATGCCGAACAGAATATCGTCGGTGTGACGCCAGGTGTGGCCGGTGTGGTCGTGGGGTGGGGCGCGGAATGTTCCGTCTTCTTCAGGCCTGCGCCAGTTTGGCTGACCTTCGAGATTGTCACCGTGGCACGAAGCACAATTATTGGCATAAACTTCTTTGCCCTTGGCCACCACTTGCGCATTGTCTGCCTTTAGCAAAGTTGAATCAGCATTTACCTGCGCCGTAAATGCACAGAAAAGACTGATTGTTGCCGCCAGCAATCGCATATTAGGTTTCCTTCGCCAGCGTGAAATCAAAATCGACAGTATAATAAGGTGCAGTGATCGAGCTGGCCGCTTCCAGTCCGTCCGGCAAATCTGCAAGATCATCGTGACGCTCATAATGAAGAATGAGGCTTTCGCGCACGCCGAACACGGCATCTTCATCGAGATAGGGATCATCTTCTGGAAACAGTTCTGTTACCACCGATTTGTGACCATCGGCCATAACGATGAAATGCAAGTGGGATGGCCGCCAAGGGTGACGCCCTGTTGCGTGCAGCAGTTCACCAACTGGTCCATCATCTGGAACGGAGTAGGGCGCAGGGCGCACGGTTGTAAAACAATAGCGCCCATCTGGTCCTGTGACTTGACGCGCGCGGAAACTATACCTGTCCTGATCCGGGTCTTGGTTTGAATAAAGCCCGTTATCTGCTGTTTGCCAGATTTCCAGCACTGCACCTTCAAGTGGCGTTCCATCAGTGCCGCTTACGATGCCCGACACAATTGAGATATCGCCGTCATTGTCCTTTTTCATATCGCCGCCAATCGCAAGGTCGGGCGCGCCGAGAATGTGAAACGGGCCAAGCACGGAAGATTCGGTTGCACCGGGTGGTGAGCCAATGGCATCGACAAGGGAAGACAAGCCCAACACATCAGAGAAAAGGACGAATTCGTTGCGTTCATCATCGCTGATTTCACCAGCCTTGGTGAGCAACTCAATGGCCTTGCGCCATTCATCGTGGGTGAGGTTCACCTCGCGCGCATAATCATGGATGTAATCGACCAACCGTGCCAACAGATAGCCTGTGCGTTCATCTTCACAATTGAATGTATTTTTAACTGCATCCGTGAGGGTAGTTTTAGTGACGTTGCGCATATGAGTGTCTCCTCGTTACCCCAAGATTCCGATGCTCAGGGCAGGGTATTGAATGATCAGCAGCAGCACCATCAGCATTACGACGGCGAACGGGAATGCGCCCAAGAACACATCCTTGAGGCTGATATTTGGATTATCGACGGTGGCCTTGATCACGAAACACGAAATGCCAAGCGGTGGCGTGAGCAAACCAATTTCAGCACCGATGACGGTCACAATACCGAACCACACAAGGCTTGCGCCTAAGGGTTCAACCACCGGCAGAAACAGCGGCACGACGATAAGGATGATGGATGCCGTATCAAGCAATGTGCCGAGGAACAGCATCAACAACACATAAACCAGCATGATGCCCCACAGCGTGAACTCCATGCCCGCCAGCCAGTCGCCGAACATTGATGGTAAGCCTGCAATGCCCAACATCCGCGAATACATGGATGCTGCCAATATAAGGAACAGAATGTTAGCGGTGACATGACCAGTTTCGATAAGTGTTTCCCAAAACAGTTTTAACGTGAGGCGGCGCTTCAGAAGCGCGATTACGAGCGCGACAGTGGACCCACCTGCACCAGCCTCAACCGGGGTGAGTACACCTTGGTAGATGCCGCCCAATACAACCACGATCAGCAATACGACCGGCAGGCTTTTTGAAATGGTTTCCGACAAGGTGAGACGGTCTTCATCGAGCTCGTCAGCGGGCGTGCCGCCGACGAATTTCGGCGCGATGCGCGCCATCACCATAATGGCCACAATGAACGCTGCCGAGAGCAAAAGGCCCGGCACGATACCGGCCAAAAACATGTCTCCAACAGATTGTTCAGCCACAAATGAATAGATAATCAGCATGGCGCTTGGAGGGATGAGCATTCCAAGCACAGAACTGCCCGCCACCACACCGACCGCGAACCGCCCGCCATATTTATAGCGCAGCATCTCGGGCACCGAGACTTTGGTGAATACCGAGGCCGACGCGATAGATGAACCCGTGACTGCAGCAAACACAGCGTTTGCGGCAACAGTTGCCATGCCGAGCCCACCACGCACCCGCTTGAAGGTGTCATTCATAACCTCATACACGTCTTTACCGATGCCAGCTTTTGACACGGCCAACCCCATGAAGGTGAATAAGGGAACGGTGGCGAATGTATATTCGGTGATTGAATCGGTGACCGAAATTTGCAGCAAGTTGAGCGCCAGCTGGAAGTTGTCGCGCAACACCCAAACGCCAATGAAGGAAACAACCCCAAGGGCGATCGGAATGTGGAGGCCACAATAAATAAGCACCACAATAAGAACTATGGAGCCGATTGCTATTTCAATTCCGGTCATTGGGTAGAGGTCTCATCAATTGTCGAAGGCAAGAACGCGCTTATCAACCACCGCACCATGCACAAGGCTGAGCCAAAAACCATAATGGCAAGCAGCGGCCACTCGGGTGCTGTGAACACACCTTCTGTGCCCACATAGGCATTTTCGTGATAGGCCTCGATGGTGGCGGGTGTGATCGTGTACACAATGAACGCCATAAAGAGCGCGCTTAACAAACTAAAAAAGCGTTTAAACGTTTGACCGATTGCGGGCTTCGCAGAAAGCAGCTTTTGCAGAAAAGCATCAGAACGCGTGAGCCGCCCAGTGCGCACAACATCAGCCAATTGCAGAAACACAATCGCAACCAGCGACATTTCAACGATTTCATGAACACCGCGAATGGGTGCGATCAACACCGTGCGTGCAAACACATCGACGTTGATCGCAACAACCAGAAACAAAACAACAAGAGCGCCGATAACATTCGCTACAATAGCGACCTTGTTGGTTGTGCGTGACAGCCACCCCATTGCATTTTCATAGGCAGTCACAGCACAACTCCCTTGGGCCTACTCTTTGTCCCAGTCGCGCACAGGCTTAGCACCGCCTTCGCGCAACATATCCATGTAATCGGCCAGGATTTGCTTTGCTGGAACACCCTTGGCTTCCAGCTTCTCAGCCCATTCCTTAGCGAGGTTTGGCATGGACTTAACCCAGGCTTCGCGCTCTTCAGGCGAAAGTGTGACAACTTTGCCGCCTTTTTCTTTGAACGTGGCAACCTTCGCTGCTGCACGCTCAAGAGCGATATCAGCAAGCCTGTCGCGATAGAGAACGGCGGCTTCCTGCATGGCGGATTTCACTTCATCAGGAAGCTTCTTCCAGGTATCGGCATTCACCGAGACGGCTTTTGAATTCACCGTACCAATATCAGCCTCCAACATGTGCGGGCCAACTTCATAGATCTTGAAGGTGACGGCAGCTTCTGGCCACAGCATGATGGCATCCACAACACCGGTTTGCAGCTTGTTGTAGTAACTCACCAGCGGGCCACCAACTCCAGCGGCACCAATGCCTTCCAGATAGCGCAAGTTATAACCCGCACCGGCCATTTTCATGCCCTTCATGTCAGCAAGCTTTTCAACTGGCTTCTTGGAGAACACCTGATAGGTGTCGAGCACGTTTGCTGACGTCAGGTAAACCTGGTTCTGCTTGGCGAAGTGTTCTTTATACTGCGGATATTTTTCAGCCAGCTTGTCTACTGTTTGCGCAACCAGTTTTGGATCGGTCGAGACAAACGGCGTTACATACGCAATTGCCTGTAGAGGAATTTTGTCGCCGTGGAACACGGTCGTCACAACACCCACATCGCCGAGGCCAAGCTTGATACCTTCAAGAACGCCTTTTGGCTTCACGATCGTGCCGCCATAGGCCTCCGCCCATTCGATATTATACTTGCCATCCTTGGCCAGGATTTCATTGACCTTGGGCAAGAAGAATTCTGAGAACTCCTTCACCCACATTGCGCGCGCGGGATAACCGTCAATTGCAGTTAGTTTGATTGTTTCTGCCGCAGACGCAGAAGGCATATGGGCTGTAAATGCCATTGCCAGCGCTGTGGCGCTTAAAAACAGACGCCTCGTAAACTTCATTTCCATAGTCTCCTCCCTTGTTTGGCCCAAAGGCCGAATTTTATGAGCGGATGATCCACTCTTCGCTATATTTGGAACCGGCTTGTTTAAAGAGCTTCGCAAGTGGGCAGAATTTTGCCACTTCAGCGGCAAGATTATTGATCTCTGCTTGGCTTGCATCCGTGTCTAGCTCGACACGCACGTGAATGGTTTCAAATGGTACATCAATTTCTTCCTGCAGTGTAACACCTCTGCGGTCGAAATCGGTGGTCACGTCAATTTTCAGATTATCGATATGAATGCCCAGCTTGTTGGCGCATTTATGCCCGATCACATTTGTACACCCAGCAAGCGCGGCCATTGCGGTTTCTGTGGGCGCAAGGCCTTGATTGGTGCCGCCACGCTCCTCGGGTTCGTCAATCACGGTGGTGACACCACGCACGCTTGCATCTGTGCGTGAATGGCTGGAGGCCTCAGCGGGAACACTCATTTTTACTTTGGTTTTCAATCTAATTGCCATGGTATTACATTTCTCGCTTCAAATAACTTGGCAGGCATCATCGAATGCCAAGCGTGGCAGGCGGGGGAACAGGCCGTCCACATCCGCATAGCCAATATTGCACAAAAAGTTAGATTTAAGGGTGGTGCCCTTGAAAAAAGCTTCATCAACGGCGGCGTTATTAAAGCCGGACAAGGCACCGATATCGAAACCCAGTGCGCGGGCGGCAAGCATCATATAGGCACCTTGTAGGGAGGAGTTTCTGAAAGCCGTTGTTTCAGTGTACTCGGGATTGCCGCGATACCGACCGGTCATGTCGACATGGGCAAATAGATAATGCATGTGTTCCCAGAAGTTCACATCGTAGGCAACAATTGCGATGAGTGGAGAGGCGAGAACTTTATTTACGTTGCCTTCGGCAACGCACGTGGAGAGCTTCTCTTTTTGCTCCTCAGACCGGACAAATACAAACCGCGCCGGGTTGCCGTTTGTGCTTGTTGGTCCCCACTTAAATACATCGTAAAGCCTGTGAATGTCTTCATCAGTAACTGGACGATCAAGCCATGTGTGATGACTGCGTGCTTTGCGAAACAGAACATCCAATGAGTGTTCATCAAGCCGCTCAAGTCTGGCGCGCGCTTCGGTAACTTCAGCGCGTGCTTCCTTTAAAAGAGCGGGATCAATGCCTTCAGGTGTTGCCATAAACTGCTTGCTCCAACTACTCAGCAACAATCGGGTTGGACAAAAGCCCGATGCCTTCAATTTCCACTTCTACCGTGTCACCAGGTTGCATAAACACCGGCGGCGTGCGCGCATAGCCAACGCCCTCAGGCGTGCCCATGGCAACGATGTCACCGGGTTCCAGCGTCCACACTTCGCTCAAAATTTCTATGGTGCGCGGTACGTCAAAAATCATGTTTTTGGTGTTTGAGCTTTGCATAACCTGGCCATTCAACCGGGATTCAATCTTCAGGCCACGTGCTGCTTCAGGCGCTTCATCGGCGGTTACAATCCATGGTCCGCATGGGCCGGTGAGGTCGAAGTTTTTGCCCGGTGTCCATTGATTGGCTTTGCGTTGATATTCGCGCACCGTAATGTCGTTGAACACGGAATAGCCAAACACATGGTCCAGCGCATTCGCTTGTGAAATATTTCGTCCGCCTTTGCCGATAATCATCAGCAGCTCAGCTTCAAAATCGAATGTGTCGGAAAGCGGTGTTTTCGGCACCTCAGCGCCCGCCGCATTCAAAGATGTGCGCGTACGCATGAACAAAGAAGGGTAAGTTGGCAGGTCGTGACCACCTTCTGCAGCATGGTCGGCATAATTGAGACCAAGACAGATGATCTTAGGTGGGTTTGGAACGACAGGTAAAAGCGCAAGATCGCTCAAGGCGCTCTTGGCGTCGTCACCCGCGTTCGCAGCCGCATCCATTGCTGCTTGCTGTGCGCCAGCAGCGATAAATTCTGTCATGTTGCCTGGAAGGTTAGGTGCTGCCTTGGAAAGATCGACAACCATGTCGCCATCCACGACACCAATTGCGGGCTTCCCGTCGCGTTCAAATGAAACCAGCCGCATGCGCATCCTCCGCGTTTTGCTCTTTTTTGATTTCTGCGATCATAGATGAGCGAAAGAACGGCGTCAATTTTTATCGATATTTTTTTCAATTATGTTATAAAATCGATTGAATTGCTATTTTTGAAGGGGTAAATTAATGGCCATGAGTAAAAATTGGCAAGAATTCAAAGACTATGTGCGCAGCCGTGGCGTTATGGCTAAAGAGCTGTTTGTTGTTCATTCAACACCCATTGTTGATGAAGAGGAAATGGGTGCTTTGATGGGTGAGCATCTGGCATATCAGAAGAAACTTGAAGCGGCGGGCAAGCTGTTTGCCGCTGGGCCGATGGGCGACGAAGCGGGCGCGGTATGGTCGAGGGAAGGCCTTATTATATTATCTGCTGAAAACCTTGAAGAAGCCCGCGCGCTTGCACAGGGCGATCCGATGCACGCGCAAGGAAAGAAGAAATTTACCGTGCAGCCTTGGCTTATGAATGAAGGATGTTTGCGCGTGGAGGTTAGGCTTTCTGACAAAAGTGCAAACCTGATTTGAGTTTGAAGCAAATAAAAACCAGGTAGGTATCAAATGGAATTTCTTCTGAAGAGAGGGGGGCTGGTTTGCTCGAGTTGATTGTGTATGACTTAAAATGCAACCGGTACAATAGTTCCTTTTAAATCATCTAAAATCACTTATCGTGTCTTATCTGGAGAATGAGGAATGTCAGCGCTTGCCCGAATCACTCTGTAATTGTCGATTGCTGTGGATTTGATAAAACGAAAAGTTGACCTTCATCTGCATTAAGTTTGAGTGAAATTAGACGGTCATAAAATATCTTTCAAATG
>JBPCVX010000151.1:0-4733 GCA_051010095.1 Hyphomicrobiales bacterium | reverse complement strand
TTACCGGTGCATCTGAAAAACTCGACTGACTGCGCAGAAAGCCCGATAGAGCGCGAATTGTGTGCTTTCCAGCCCAGCGTGTGCGGAAACGTCGCTTCATCTGGGTGTATTGCCACCAGGTCTTATTCGGTTTTACGCTAATTGTATCTGTCATAGTTCCCTCGCCCGAAACATTGGCACGGCTTAGAGTCGAGCATAAACCTAAGTCAAATCTTATTAAAAGATGGTAACACGTCGCAATAATCGTATTAAATCCTCAAATTATTTTTTCAAGCTTTAATAAACCCTGCGACACTGTAGTCTATGTTTCAACTGTGTTTACCAAAGGAAAAAATTGCAGTGCCTGATGTCAAAATTTGAATTCTTCAAGTTCAAAGTGATTTACGTTCGTTATGAATTCGAAAGCCACTTGCACTGTGGGACATTCTCCCCTTAGCTGATCATTTGATAAATCGAGGGCTTACCTACATGCGCTTTTTCCTCTCCCTTTTCACCTTATGCATAGGCTTTGCGCTAACTGGGATCGGCCATGCGGATACTGGTGATGATGAATTGTTGAAATTCGTCCGGGTGCTTCACAAAGATGAAGCAAAGCACGGCATTCTCAGCCTTGGCCAGGTTCGTCTGCTAGATAAAACTTTTTTAGATCCAGAGGCTGATTTCACAGGCGAAATCGTTCCGTTGGAAGATGTAAAGCTGCTCACGCCTGTCGAGCCACGAAAGGTAATCGGCGTTGCATTAAATTATGCAAGCCATGGCGGCACGGCACGCGATGACATTGGACTGTTTTCGAAGCTGCCCTCGTCTTTGATTGCGCATGAAGAGACAATTACACCACCACCAGGCTCTTATGGGGTGCATTATGAGGGCGAAATGGTTTTGGTCATCGCCAAGCACGCATCGCGGGTGAGTGAGACGGAAGCGCTTGATTATATTTTTGGCGTAACCATCGGCAACGATGTAACAGATCGAGCGATCGGCACTGGCGGCTTTTCAATTATACGCGGCAAGGGATCTGACACTTTCGGCCCAATGGGCCCCTGGATCGTGAGAGGCCTGAACTATGATGATCTTGGATTGGCCACGCGCGTAAATGGCAAAGTGGTTCAACAAACCCGCACATCAAAGGCCATCAACAAAGCAGCGCGGCTCGTCAGCTACATATCGCAGTACATCACCTTAGAACGTGGAGACGTGATTTTCACAGGCACGTCGGGCACCACCAGTTCGATGAAACCAGGCGATGTTGTCGAAGTGAACCTTGAAGGGGTCGGAACATTGCGCAACAAGGTGGGCGAAACAGCGAAGTGAGGAGCCTTAAAACAACGGCCTAACTTAAATTGCCATAATATGCATTTTCACAAATCTCGGCATATTGCTCTGCGGTAAATTGAATTGGATTACCCCCCGCAGAAGGATCCTCAACCGCCATTGCACCAACTTGCGCAAAGTCAGGGCTGTCAATTCCCATATCCTGCAACGTGTGTGGCATGTTAATCCCCTGGCGCAAGTCCAACACCCATTTCATCACACCTGCATAACCACCTACTAACCCTAGGGCGTTTGCCAGATCATCCATTTGCGACAAAATCGCTTCTTTGTTGGCTTCCAGCACATAAGGCATCAAAACCGCATTCAGCGTGCCATGGTGGGCGCCAAACAACCCACCCAGCGGATGAGACAATGCATGAATGCCCCCAAGCCCGCGCTGAAACGCTGTTGCGCCCATACCAGAACACACCAGCATCCATGATCGCGCATCAATATTAGACCCTTCGTGCACGGCCGTCTTAAGCCATGTTTTTACAATACGCATGCCTTCTAACGCGATGCCCGCCGACATAGGATGAAACGACGGTGCACACCATGCTTCAAGATTATGTGCAAATGCATCCATGCCGGTTGCTGCAGTGAGAACTGGCGGCAATCCAAGTGTCAATTCAGGATCGGCAATAACGGTTTCAGGCATCATTTTCGGATGAAAAATGATCTTCTTTTCGTGCGTTTGATTATTTGTAATCACGCTGGCTCTGCCAACTTCTGAACCAGTGCCAGCAGTCGTTGGAACCGCAATTACCGGAGCGATCGCATCGGCATTAGCACGCGTCCACCAATCGCCGACGTCTTCAAAATCCCAAATGGGCCGGTCTTGACCTTGCATAAACGCAATTGCTTTGCCCGCATCAAGTCCAGACCCCCCACCAAGAGCCACGACACCATCATGGTTGCCATTGCGATAAGCCTCAACACCCGCAACCACATTGGCTTCCACCGGATTTGGATTGACATCATGAAACAACGCGGCCCCAAGCCCGTCGACAGATAGTTTCGACATAATAGCTTCGGTCATGGGAAGTGCCGCCAAGCCAGGGTCGGTCACGACAAGCGGGGCGGATATTCCACCTGCTCTGCAAACTTCAGATAATTCAGAAATGCGGCCTGCACCAAAGCGAATGGCAGTAGGATAGCTCCAATTGGCTGTAAGGGTCATAAGATTTCGCTCCCGATTTCCTGTTTGGCAACCTAACATTTCTTGTTCAGCGCATATCCTCATGAGAGAGCGATAAGGTCAATCTTTTTTGAGGGCGTCCATGTGGTTTTCCCAAATCAGATGCGCATGAGGGCTGTATGAATATTTTTTATTGATTGGCTGTCCAATTAAAAATAAACTGTGCCAAACTATTCAGAATGCGCATATGCCAAAACTTGGAATGAAACCGGTTCGCCGCAAGCAGCTTATCGCTGCAGCAATTCAGTCAATTCATGAATATGGATTGGCAGACGCCACCGTTGCGCGTATTGCCCGCAAAGCTGGTGTCTCAACCGGGATCATTCATCACTATTTTGACGATAAGAACGATCTGCTTTTTGAAACTATGCGCTGGTTGTTGGAAGAGCTTCGCACCGAAGCAGTTGAGCGCCTGAAAAAAGCCACTACGCCTGCTGAACGCGCTTACGCCATTGTCGATGCAAGTTTTGCGCAACAACAATTCTCTTCTGAAGTCATGACCGCGTGGCTCGCTCTTTATGGCAGTGCACAAACATCAGAGCGCTTGAGCCGCATATTGCGCATTTACGCAACCCGCTTGCAATCAAACCTGCGCCACGCTTTGCGTCATTTGATGGATGAAAGAGCTGCTGAGCAAGCCGCTGAAAGCACTGCCGCGCTTATTGATGGGCTATGGCTGAAAGCCGCACTTGTAGGAGGCATTGCAGATGCCAATCACCCTCGGAAACTTGTACATGAGCACATAGACATGCACATTATGCACAAGGCCCGCATCCAATGAGCGCTCGGTTCGACTACATCATTATCGGCTCAGGCTCAGCGGGCGCTGCTATGGCCTACCGGCTGTCTGAAGATGGCAAGAACAGCGTACTAGTTCTAGAGTTTGGCGGCAGCGATATCGGGCCATTTATTCAAATGCCGTCTGCTCTATCCTACCCGATGAATATGTCGACCTATGATTGGGGCTATTGGTCAGAGCCTGAACCCCACCTTGGCGGACGCCGCCTTGCCTGCCCGCGTGGAAAAGTTATGGGCGGATCGTCATCGATAAACGGCATGGTTTATGTGCGGGGCCATGCCTGCGATTTTGATACCTGGGAAGAGATGGGCGCAGAAGGTTGGGGTTATAGGCACGTATTACCTTACTTCAAGCGGATGGAAACAAGCCATGGTGGAGACACCAACGGCGCGCGCGGTCATGACGGCCCATTGCATGTGACGCGCGGTGAACGCAAGAACCCGCTCTACAACGCATTTATAGAAGCCGGCCATCAGGCCGGTTATGAGGCAACCGACGATTATAACGGCCTGAAACAAGAAGGTTTTGGCGCCATGGAGCGCACAGTTTGGAAGGGCCGTCGCTGGTCGACCGCGAACGCCTATTTGCGCCCGGCACTTGCGCGCAAAAATGTTGAACTCATTACTGGCGCTCTGGTGAAGGAGATTATTCTTAACGACAAGAAGGCCGTTGGCGTGACGTATCAAAAAGGCGATGATGATCACACCGTCACAGCCACCAAGGAAATCGTTGTCGCGGCTGGTGCAATCAACTCGCCTAAGCTTCTCATGCTGTCGGGCATAGGCAACCCCGATCATCTCAAGGCGGTCGGTGTGACGCCTCGCCACGAACTAAATGGTGTTGGAGAAAACCTACAAGACCATCTCGAGCTGCTTATACAGCAGGAATGCACGCAGCCAATTTCCCTGCAATCTTCAATGTCACTCATTGCAAAAGGGTTGATTGGCCTCGAATGGCTGCTCACCAAATCGGGCCTTGGCGCGACCAACCATTTTGAAAGCGCCGGATTCATTCGGTCTGCGGCCGGTGTGAAATATCCAGATATCGAGTACCACTTCTTGCCAATTGCCATGCGTTATGATGGCCAGTCCGCCAAGGGCGTTCATGGATTTCAGGCCCATGTTGGGCCTAACCGCTCACCGTCGCGCGGGCACATTCGGTTGCACTCAAACGATGCAAAAGAAGCGCCTAAGATTCAGTTCAATTACATGTCTCACGAAAAAGACTGGCAAGATTTCCGCACCTGCATTCGCCTGACGCGAGAGATTTTCAAACAACCAGCATTTGCGTCGTTTGCCGGCAAAGAACTGGCGCCCGGTGATGAGGCGCAAAGCAATGAAGCGCTCGATGATTATGTGCGCGAATACGTTGAAAGTGCCTATCACCCAAGTGGAGCGTGCAAAATGGGCGCCACAGATGATCCTA
>JBPCVX010000150.1:0-3055 GCA_051010095.1 Hyphomicrobiales bacterium | reverse complement strand
AAGGCTAACACGGTCATAGACCATCCAGGCGAGCGCTGCTGTTTGCAACAATCCTGCGAGTATGACACCGGCCGTGAACTTTAATGCCCAGCTTTTCATAGCTTATCCTCCTGAATGGTGGCGGATTTTTGCTCCAGACGCGTGAAGCCCAGCGCCAAGGCTAACAGCAAGGCGCCTGCGATGAGATAAAAGATGGCGGTGTTGAGCAGTGTGCCGAAGGTCTCGAAATAGATGTAGAGAAGCTCAACGCCAAACGCGATATAGCCAAGTATTGTGATAACGCGGATGTGCTCGCGCCAACCGAAGCGGATCGCCCAAATTGCCAATGCAATGATAAACCCCGCCATCAAAAACTTGAAGACCAATGCAGAGCCTGGGCCAGCAGTTATGAACGTGATGATGACCGGGGTAAATGCGGCTAAACTTCCAGCAAGCATATCAATTTTAGCCAGGTGCCCACGAAGGTTTGCCAGAACAAACAGGCCGGCAGCAACAATTGCTGGCAATAAAACAGGAATGGCTTGGAAACCCTTCAAGCTGCTTGAACCAAAAAGCGGCAAGAACTGAAAAACAATGGCATTAAACAAAAGGGCTGCAAAACCATATGCGGTGAGCGGTTTCGAGAAGGCGCGCAACTCGCTCAATGACGCTTGCGATAAGCTGGCGACGAAACAGCCCAATGCGGCAATGAGCAAACCAACTTCAAAGGCAATCAATGCGCCGGTTGCTTCATTAATATCAGTGAGCTGCATCACCACCGCGATGGCCATATACAGCCAGCTGAAAAAACTAATTGCTGCAAGGTGATAACCAGGTCGCCATCTTTCACAAGCCACATAAACCGTACCGACAATCCACCAGGGCAGGAATTGCCAATGAAGGATTGGCGCATCAATCTCGAATCTGCCAACAATTTCCCAACCAGACCACACTGTGATCAAAACGAAAAATGCCCCGATTGAAGCACGCGACCGGCAGGCAAGAGCTGTCGCCAACGCGCCCAACGCCCAAAGCCACACTGCATCGGGTGCATGGCCATCGATATGATAGGTTTGGGAGATAAGCATAATGCTCGCCCCAAACACCCCAATACCGGTGAGTAATGAGGCTTCTGCAAAGCCCGGCAACTGGTGTGCTTTGAAATAAATAGCTGCGCCATAAGATGTCCATAAGGCGAGCAACAAAATGATCAACCGCCACAGTTTTGAGATCTCGGCCCAGTTGGCGGCAACAAATGTCATTACGCCGAAGCACAAGAGCAACGCACCCAGGATTGCCAGCACATTTGCAAAGCTGAATTTGGATTTGCGTGAGGCAACATCTTGCAGGATGGTTTCAGCGCCTGAACCCGATATCCACCCCTGCTCAATCCAACGGGGCATGTCGTTCTTTAAGGCAGACAAGTAACGTGACATATGATCATTCCTTTAATGAACGTTGTTCATATAACAACTAGGCACAAACTATGTCAAGCGGCCTAACGCACTCCTTGGAAGAAACGCCTAATAGATCATACAGGTGGTTGAGCCATGGGCATAAAGTTTGCCATTGGCATCTTCAAGTCGCCCTTGTGATGTTGCCATGCGCCGGCCCACATGAATTGTGGTGCCGATTGCACGCACCAAACCCAGGTCCTTGGGTATGGCGCGCACATAGTTCACTTTTAGCTCTACCGTTCCGTATGGTGTGTTTTTGGGAAGCTTAGTTTGAATGCAACAGCCCAATGTACTGTCGAGAATGGTCGCCGCAAAACCCCCATGGACGACACCCGCCGGGTTGCAAAACCTTTCGGTGACATCACACTCGAACATTGCACGACCATCGCTGACCTCAACCAGCTTAAAACCCATCAACTGGGCCATGGGTGGTTGTATTTTCTGATCAATCAGGGCTTGCAGAAACTCCAAACCCGTTTTGTCCTCCAAACTCAGATAATCAGCCAAAGTGCCCTCGAAAATCAGTTTTCACAAAAAGCGATCATAACGCCAAAAGCATCAATCGGATCAACAAGCAGGTTTTTTCTTGTTTTTGTCACGGAAATACCCGCTGAATTCAGGCAGTCTTCCGCGGTTTTCAGGCTGTTTACGTGCAGTTTATAGGCCGCGAGGCGTGGTCCGTTTGAGATATTTGGCGCAAAACTCTCGGGGTATTGTGAACCCCAAGCAGATGCATTCAGCAAAACAATATCACCGCGTGCAGTCTTCACCCGCACCTCGTCATTTTTATCAATAATATCAGATGATTGCGCAAGTTTTGCAAAAAACGGCGCATGCATTGAAGGCGTCTCGGTTAGCATGATCACCTCCGCCATTCCCGTTGCCGTGTTGGCGTGTGTTTGAAACTCAGATTTCCAAAATAATTCCGGCGCATGGTGCTGCTGACAACAAAAGAAAGCGGCATCCGGCATGTCCGGACTTGTCATAAAAGCCATCGAAAACCGCACCTCGACTTGTTCACCAGAAGGCAACGTTGCCTGACGGCGAAAACCGAAATGATTATAGGGATTTAGCCCTGCCGAATGATATGCGGCATGATCTTTCTCGGAGTCCGTGCTGTCCATCACCAGCATCGAGAAACCTTCACCTGGCCCTTTCTCGATAAATCTTTGATTATATTGCGCAAAACTGAAATACCCGTCTTCCGACGGTTGAATTAACGACCGATCTTTGATTGCCAATGGTTCTAGAAACGATTTATCGGAAAATTGCACCAAACTGTTTGTTGTTCCAAACGGATGCACGGCGACGGGTGTCATCGTAAAGCCCATGGCTTGATAGCGTTCGCGTGTCGCCCCCAGGTCCTTTACACACAAGACGAGATGATCAATGCCTTTAGTCATGGTTTTCTCCAATGTCGGTGGGTTTCACTGCACGCACGCAATGAAAAATTTTATGCGGTCTGCCAGCGTGGCGCATCGGAACGTAAATCACGCGCAGAAGTCGCCCAATGCGGCTCAACAGAATCAATATAGAAAGGAAACTTAAGCCTTTTTAGCATTCCCCATGGCGTGTTTTCAACACCAGGCGCCACATCGTTCTCCCCAACTGAAGGTATT
>JBPCVX010000149.1:0-8004 GCA_051010095.1 Hyphomicrobiales bacterium | reverse complement strand
CCAGACGGAATGACCCGGCCATCACCACGGGTTACTTCATCAACTTCCGCCCAATTCGCCCAGATCAAGAAAGCGGCAAGCAAACCACCAACAACAATCAAAAATATGCCCGTGCCCTTGGGCGGGCCCTGCTTTAAGGCCGCGTTATATTCGGTCGCAAACTCTAAATCTTCGCGTTGATACATGTGCCAGCATCTCAATCAATTCAATAACTATAGTAATATATAATAGTATAAATTTCACATTATATTTTGTTCATCAGATAACATTAGTTATCCAATAAGAATAAGGTTCGCATATTCAAAAGCCAGCAACGCGCCGAAAAGCGGCGATGAATATTTTGCGCGCGCTTGGCTTTAATTTCCTGTCACACAGCATTGTTACAAAGTCAGAATTGAACTGATTTTAAGGATGCAGTCTGTCTTATGGGAAAACACTTCAACTTGGCGCGAGACATCAGTTATGCGACCTCTGCAAGAAATGCTCCCACGCAAGTAATGATCCGGGCCCTGGAGAACGCAACTGGCCGTTTGCGTCTGATAAAACGCGCAGAAGGTTACGAGCGCGAAGTCGCTTCAGGGTGTGACTTTTGGGAAGTCATGGTCAATCGGTATGGACTTTCGCTTGACGTAGTCGGCGGAACCCTGTCAAGCATCCCCTCTTCGAGTCCATTGGTTGTAATCGCCAATCACCCCTATGGCATTCTTGACGGTTTGATGCTCGGGCACATACTTGCACAAACACGACCGGATTTTCGCATTCTTGCCCACCAGGTTTTTCGCAAAGCCGAGGAGCTTAATCGTGTGATACTTCCCATCGATTTTTCAGAAACCAAGGAGGCATTGCAACTCAACATTAAGACGCGCAAAAAGTCGCTCTCCTATCTTGTCGAAGGCGGCGCGATTGGGGTGTTCCCGGGCGGGACTGTTTCCACCGCGCTGAAACCGTTTAGTCACCCTATGGACCCGAGTTGGCGAACTTTTACGGCCAAGCTGGTGGTCAAATCGCGCGCTACCGTAGTCCCAGTTTTCTTTGAAGGACATAATTCCCGGCTGTTCCAGATAGCCAGCCATTTAAACTACAATTTGCGCATGGCGCTACTTATCCAGGAGTTCAAAAAACGCGTAGATGAACCTGTGCGCGTGGTTATTGGACAACCGATCTGTTCCGATGCGCTCAAACAGGAAGCTCCCGATGGACGCGCGCTGATGGATCGCTTACGCGAAGAAACCTACAAGCTGTCGCCAAAACCTCTCAAATCAAACGCCTATGGCTATGAATATGAGGAACACCACCGTACTTGACGCAAGCGGTGCTAAGCTTCCGGCATAAAAGGCAAATCAGTATCTGCGGTTTTTGCGCCTACGGCAGTAATCATCGCGTGCGCCTGGCCGCGGTGATGGGTCTGATGGTTGAAAAAGTGCGTAAGCAATACCCATTTTGGCTTCGTAATTTCGCGCTCTGCCGAAGATGAATACCAACTCATATCACCCGCGATCCAGCTTTCATCAACGTCACCTGCCCATTTGAGAATGGTATCGTCTAAGGATACCCGCGCAGTTTTCAAATCCTGCCAGTCATGAATTTCTTCAAGTGAAGATTTCAGATCCAGATGAGGCGGCGTCTCATCGCTAAAGCGGCTCATCCAAATTTTATCTCCCCAGTAAAGATGGGTCAGCGTACCATGGATCGACTTAAAAAATGCGCCGCGATCAAGCTTGCGCGCGTCATCGCTTAGCGTATCGGCGGCTGCGTAAATTTCACGGTTCTGCCAGGCATTATAGGAAGCCATGGTTTCCAGGAAAATCTTCGTAATCATGTATCACCGTTGATTGGGAAAAAGTATCGTTTGAGAACCAAAACAGCGCACGCGCCTAAGCCTGCACCCGCCATATTCGCAAGCATATCACCAAGGCTCATGATGCGATTTGCAAAGGGTTGCACCAGCTCAATCAATCCGCCGAATAACATAACTGCAATGGTGACGAGAACGACACTGCGCAAAGACTGCCGGTGAAACGCGACAAGGAATGCAAGCGTTCCATAGGCCACAAAATGCAGCAGTTTGTCGTTGGAAGGAACATCTGGCAATTGGGGCAAAGGTGTCAGCGAGCCGACCGCAATCGCGATTAAAGCAGCGAGTGCAAGCATGTCGAACATACGGTGCGAAGTTAAAAAGTTTAGCATTTCATGAAGCAGAACATTGTCAGATTTTGTCTTAAACTTACGTTGCAAAAAGGCCAAATGATGTCATAAATCCTTATGGATAGTTTGCACCCCACAGACTGGTCTTTCCCAGTTCCGATACTTTATGGGCCAGGCCGCCTCGGTGATCTGCCGCAGATTTTGCACAAACACAAACTGAGCAATCCCCTGCTCGTCACCGACCGTGGCTCCAGAGACCTTACCTTCATCGCATCAACAATAAGCCTGCTTGAAAGCAACGGTTTAAGCACTGCAGTGTTCTCAGAGATAAGCCCCAATCCAGTCGACAGTGAAGTCGATGCGGGCAAGCGCGCATTTGAGCGAAACGAACATGACTGCGTTATCGCTATTGGTGGCGGCTCAGCGATGGATGGCGGCAAAGCAATAAGCCTGATTGCGGGGCACGACATTCCTCTGTGGGATTTTGACTATGATTTGCCTAGCGCCCCACCATCACAAGGTTTTCCACCACTAGTCTGCGTTCCAACAACGGCTGGCACAGGTGCCGAAACCGAGAGCACCGCGATGATCACAGATACAAAGCGCGGCGTTAAAGGGTGTATCTGGCACGAGGACCAAACGCCCATCGCGGCAATACTGGACCCGGAATTGACGCTTGGCCTGCCGCCCAACCTGACCGCATGGACCGGGTGCGATGCGCTTGTGCATGCAATCGAGGCTTACGTCATCAATGATTTTCACCCCATGTGCGACGGCGCAGCACTTGAAGCCATGCGGTTGATTGGCCCAAGCTTGCGTATTGCCGTCAACGAGCCTGATAACCTGCAAGCGCGCGGTGATATGCTGGTCGGATCGTGCCTGGCGGGTGTGTCATTCCTTAAAGGGTTGGGTCTGGTGCACGCGATCAGCCATATGGTGGGCGCTGAATATGACACCCATCATGGGCTCACAAATGCAATAGTGCTGCCCACTGTGTTGCGCTTCAACGAAAGCGCTATCACCGACAAGGTTCCCGAAATGAACCACGCACTAGGTATCGCCTCTAAAAACTTCAACGGATTCTACGATGCAGTTTGCGCGCTGTTAGATGATTTGAACATTCCTAAGACGCTGCGCGATATTGGCGTGGATGATGGGCGCGTCGCGCAATTGGCGGCCAAAGCAATTAATGATGCGGCGGCGGGAACAAATCCACGCACCGCCTCAATTCCCGATCTTGAAAACCTCATCGAAGAAGCGATCCTAAGCGGGCGATAGAACTTAAGCGTGATCGATAAGCTCACACCACATATTGGCAAGCACTTGCGGTGAGTAATGAGCTTCGATCGCCGATTGTGCATTTTGCATCAGTTGAGAATACCGAGCACTGTCGTGTGCGAGTACATAAACACCTTCTGCAACAGCACCGGTCCATACAGCATCTTTCAAATGCTCCAAGCTCGGATGCGGTGACGTGATAACGGGTACCCCCATTCCCAAAGACAGTAACATTCGGTTGGCTGATTTCACGCGATTAAATGGATCGTTCGACGTGGGCAAAACGGTGATATCTGTATCATTAAGAAGTTCTTGAACTTTGCCTGGCTCCCAGCGGCAAAAGTGGGTTGGAAAAGGAGCGTCAGAAATTAATCGTTCGAACAGACGTTCATCAGAACTCACGACGTTGAGTTCCACTGGAGATTGTCCATGCACGTGAGCAATCGAAATAAGGTTTTGCTGGAGACTTTTTAAACCCATTTTACCAAACTTGGATTTCGCAAGCCCAAACCATAAGAGTTTTATCGGTTTGCCCGCGCTGCGGCGCGCTTGCGCCTTATCTCGATAACTTTCATGAGCTGTATCAACCGTTAAGCCAGTAGCGCAATTGCCAGCAAGTTCTTCCAACAACCCTTCGGAACTGAAATGGGTGAACCAATGCTGCGAATCCCTCTCCCACCCATCTGGTATCGCTATATCTGGAACCACTGAAATCGGAAGATCGCGAAATCCACGTGCTTCGAAAACTTCCTTCATAACGGCCGTCGGTACGGTCAGATGGTCAGCAAGTCTTAACAAGCGCTTCGTCAGTAATAATTGATGGCCCGAAACAATTGGATTATGTGAAAACTTCGCGAAAGGACTATCGCAAATATCCAAAAACACTGGAATGTTCCGCCGCTTCGCTTCGCGTGCCAGTTTTTGATCACTAGTAGAGAGCGGTTTGGATTGGATAACGACCGCTGTCACGCCCCCCCATGTCGAAGGCATCTGATCTTTTGCAAGAATTTTGGAGCGAACCGATCTGTGTTGCGCGAGCGCGATTGCTGGATAAAGCACACGATACCGTTCACTCGCCTTGTAGGGATTCAGTTGATGGGTGCGCCAGATAATCACGACGGAAAGAGTTGCCTGCTAGGCCATCAAAAGTCTAGGCCAAATATTTGGTGGGCGTACAAGGATTCGAACCTTGGACCCGCTGATTAAGAGTCAGCTGCTCTGCCAACTGAGCTATACGCCCGAAATGTCATTAAATCTTATGACGCCCAGCATGTATCAGGGCTCAAACAACATGTCTAGGGTTTTGGAAGCGGGGAAGAAAAACTTCCCCGCTTAATGATTACTCAGCTGCACTTTCTGCAGCATTCATTGCTTCAGGCTTGCCACGTTGGCGCTTCACTATCAGCTTGTTCAGTGCACTGACATAGGCCTTTGATGATGCGACAAGCGTATCGGTATCGGCACCACGACCAGTAACCTGCTTGTCATCCTCTTCAAGCCGCACACTGACTTCTGCCTGTGCATCGGTGCCTGCGGTAACCGCGTGGACCTGATAGAGCTTCAACTTAGCGTCATGGGGCACCATATCTTTGATCGCGTTAAACACAGCATCAACCGGACCATCACCGTTGGCTTCTTTGGTGACATGCTGTCCATCGATGTCGAGTGTCATAGTGGCTTTCTGAGGCCCGCCGGTCCCGGCAATCACGGTGAGCGCAACAACCTTAATTGCTTCTTGCGCGTGTGCTCTTTGGTCATCAACAAGCGCCTCGATATCTTCGTCATAAATGTGCTTTTTCTTGTCTGCCAGATCCTTAAAACGCTGGAAGGCATCCTGAAATTCATTGTCAGACAAATCGTAGCCCATGGCTTCCAATTTATCTTTGAACGCATGGCGACCGGAATGCTTGCCCATAACCAGCGAGGTTTCCTTAACCCCAACGCTCTCTGGCGTCATAATTTCATAGGTTTCGGCAGATTTCAGCATGCCATCCTGGTGAATTCCGCTTTCATGAGCAAATGCATTCTGACCAACAATTGCCTTGTTAAACTGCACAGGAAACGCCGATGCGGTGGCAACCACGCGAGATGCCCGCATCAATTGGGTCGTATCTATGCCGGTGTAGTAAGGCAGCTTGTCTGAGCGCGTATTGATCGCCATCACAACCTCTTCCAGCGCAGCATTGCCCGCCCGCTCACCGAGGCCATTGATTGTACACTCGATTTGGCGCGCACCAGCTTCAACACCAGCCAGCGAATTAGCCACTGCCAACCCCAAGTCATTATGGCAATGAGTTGAAAAGATTGCTTTATCCGCGTTCGGCACATTTTCGCGCACTTGACGGAACAACTCGAAATATTCATCCGCCACCATGTAGCCCACGGTGTCTGGAATATTGATCGTGGTCGCTCCAGCCTTAATTGCCGCCTCCACACATTTGCACAGGAAATCGAAGTCCGTGCGCGTGCCATCTTCCGGGCTCCACTCAACATTATCGGTGTGGCTACGGGCCCGTTCAACCGAAGAGATAACCGCTTCAAAGACCTGTTCAGGTTCCATCTGCAGTTTGTGCTTCATGTGTACGGGGCTTGTGGAAATAAACGTGTGAATGCGCGGCTTCACCGCGTGTTTCACTGCCTCACCAGCACGGTCAATATCTTTGTGCGCAGCACGTGCGAGACCAGCGACTTGCGCGTTTTTCACACGCTTGGCAATTTCTGAAACGGCCTCAAAGTCACCGTTTGAGGCGATTGGAAAGCCCGCTTCAATAACATCCACGCCCATTTGGTCGAGCAATTCAGCGATCTGAATTTTTTCTTCCAAGGTCATGGATGCACCTGGCGATTGCTCACCATCGCGCAATGTGGTGTCAAAGATAATGACGCGGTCTTTATCTGACGTATCGGGGGTTACTTGCGTTGTCATCGTTTTAAAATCCTGATCTGGCTCAGGCCTGTGCACTAAGTTCCACAAAACCTGTAAGTTTGTATCTCTGAAAGTTTTCTCCCCTGAACATGCGCTCGTAATCCGAGCAAGCTGTGCTCAGGGGCAAATAAGGAGGAGGCCGAGTAGGTTAGGCCGTGCGTCAAGGCTGCCTGCGCGCAAATCGCGCGGCGTTGCCAAAGTCTGAAACTGTGTTGCGGACAAACGCATCCGTTTGACTACCTTGTTTCATTACGCTGTTCACTGTTTACATCATAGATAATAGATCTTGCAAGCAAGTAAATGGCTCACCCTTGCAGTTTTTCGTTCAACCGTACGACCTCTGCTTCAAGGACCTCGATGCGCTCTGTGAGCTTGGCAGTAGCAAGCCCCACTGTCTCAGTGCTGTATTTTCGCGGAATGTGCTGCGGGCAATTTACATCCCAGGCATTGATATCGAATAATATGGCACGCTCTGGCCGCGCCTTATATTCGGGCATAACAAGTTTCGCCATAAGTTCTGGATCGTCTTCAACATAACGCGCACTGCCCCAAATCTTGATGCGCTGGGCGTTTTCATAATCCATCAGAAAAATGTGCGCTTTGCCATTTTCACTTATATTTCCGAGGCTTACATATTGTTTGTTACCTGAGAAATCCGCAAACCCAAGCGTCCTTCTGTCGATAACCTTGAGAAATCCTATGGGCCCGCCCCGGTGCTGGATATAAGGCTGTCCGTCAGCGGATGCAGTTGCAAAGTAAAAACTATCACGCGCGGCTATAAACTTAACCAGTTCGTCTGAAACTTCATCTGGCCAATCGCGTTTTTCAATCGCCTTCTGATAACCCCTTCTGCTGCCGCGCTTTTCTTGTTCTTTCTTTACGGTCTCAGTAAACGCGATGTCAGAATTGAAGGTGGTCATCTGTGCTAATCCATGAAGGCATCCAGTTCTTCAAAGCTTGCACCTTTTCGGGCGAATGAGAAAGTGCCTTTATCGCGCACTTCACGCGCGCATTCGAGGAGCGAGTTCAGGGCAACGCGGGCAAACGCAGAACCGATGGAAATGCGGCTCACGCCTGCTTCTTGAAGGTCAGTTACGCGAATATCAACACCAGCCTCGCCGATGATCACATTCACGGGCTTTGGAACGGAAGAACACAAAGTGCGTATCTGCTCGATACTACCTAGGCCCGGCGCGTATAGAACATCTGCCCCCACTTCGGCAAACGCGTTGAGGCGCTTTAACGTGTCATCCATATTGGGTCGATCGTGAAGAAAGTTCTCCGCCCGCGCCGTTAAAATGAAATCGCGGTCAAGGGCGCGCGCTGCTTGACATGCTGCAGCCACTCGTTCCACCGCTTCTGAAAACTCAAAAATCGGCTTGTCATGATCGCCGGTGGTATCTTCTATTGAGCATCCCGCCAAACCTGTTTGCGCTGCCAGCGTGACCGTTTCCGCAACACCTTGTGATGTATCCGCGTATCCGTTCTCAAAATCCGCGTTCATGGGCAAGTGCGTGGCTGATACAAGTTCGCGGGCATGGGCCAGTGCTTCGTCGCGCTTAACACTACCTGGCCAGTCTTTGCGGCCAATGGTGAAGGCAAAACCTGCGCTGGTCGTGGCCAGAGCGTCGAAACCCAATTGCGTGAGAATTTTT
>JBPCVX010000148.1:0-6088 GCA_051010095.1 Hyphomicrobiales bacterium | reverse complement strand
TCCCGGTAAACTCAAGCTCATTTTATCTGGTTTCCATGAAGCAGCCCTTATGTCTCAGGCTGTCTTTAAAATCATACATCCAGATGAGCGTTTGGTTTTCCAATACACAACATCCAGCACAAAACTCCAGAAAAAGCTCGGCGTTAAATAGCATTTTTAGTTTTGTGCACGGTCTTAACGCACTGAGAATCCCTTATTCTTCGAAACCCATAGACATTCGAATATATGAATGTATTATCGAAGAATTGGAGGAAAAAGTATGATTTCGCGGCGTAACGTATTGCTAGGCGGTGCTGCATTGAGCGCAATTTCGCTTGCTCCAGGCGTTTTGGCGCAATCTCCAAAATCACATAATCTCAAAATTGGTGATCTCAATGTAAGCGTATTTTCGGATGGCGAACTGGAACTACCTTCACAAGGGTTGGCGACAAACGTGCCGGCGGAAGAGTTGGCCAAATTCCTGGTCAGTCAGGGCTTACCAAAAGACACCCGTAAATCGGATTTAACGTCACTACGGTGCAAGCTGGCGAGGATCTGACTGTCATCGACACCGGCGCAGGAATGAACTTTCTCGGTGGTGCGGGCCTGCTTTCAGAAAGCATGGATGAAAGTGGATTTGACCGCGAGAAAGTATCCAAAGTGATCCTCACCCATGCCCACCCCGATCACGTATGGGGTATCATCGATGATTTCGAAGAAGCCGAGCGCTTTCCAAACGCGCAATATTTCATGAGCGCTCGCGAATGGGACTTTTGGATGGCCGAAGATGTGCTGACAAAACTGCCCGAAGAGCTGCATGGTTTTGCCGTTGGTGCTCAGCGCAATATGAAACCAGTGGCGGAAAAACTTACACGAATTGATAATGGAGCTTCGATTTCTCCCGGAGTTTCAATGGTTTCAACGCCTGGTCACACCCCTGGCCATATGTCTGTAATGCTCGAAAGCGGCGGGCAAAAATTGTTGGTACTGGGTGATGCGATCACCCATGCGCAAGTTTCGTTTGCCCATCCCGATTGGGCACTTGCCAATAATCAAGACCTTGATCTCGCGGCGAAAACCCGCGCAAAATTGCTCGACATGTCGGCGACCGATGAAGTTCCCGTCACAGGCTATCACCTGCCTTGGCCTGGCGTGGGACGTGTCGAAAAGAATGGCTTAGCCTATAGCTACAACGCTAGCTGAAGAAAAGTTTCCCCCATAATTGCGCTGTGCTAGAGGGGACAGGTAAGTTTTTTCTTGGGGGCAAATCCTGTGTTCGACATTGCAAGTATGGCGCTATTGGCACTGGGTGCATTGCTTGCAGGTTTTGTGGCGGGGCTGACTGGGTTCGGTACATCTATGACAGCAATGGCATTCTGGCTGTATGTCGTGCCGCCGGTAATTGCGGCGCCCTTGGCTGCTATATGCGCCGTAGCCGCTCACATATTGTCTGCAAGAAAGATTTTTCACACGTTTAATTTCAACGCTGCAAAACCTTTTCTGATTGGGGGTTTTGTTGGCGTACCCTTAGGCATTGGGTTGCTTACCATCGTATCAGCTATCGCATTCAAGGGGGGGCTAGGGCTATTTTTGGCTGCTTATGCGGGCTTGATGTTGTTGATGAAAGAGCCGCCGGTCATCTCTTGGGGCGGAAAGCTTGCTGATGGAGCGGTTGGGCTAATTGGTGGATTTCTTGGTGGTTTCTCGGGCCTTTCAGGACCAATTCCGGCGCTATGGTGCATGTTACGTGGTTGGGATAAAGCCAGCCAGCGCAGTGTTATTCAGGGCTTCAATATGCTTATTCTAACATTTGCAATATGCATATTTGTTTTCAAAGGCCTGATAACGCGTGAAGTGCTGTCAGCGGTTGTGGTTTGTATTCCCGCTACATTGATAGGGTCTTGGTTTGGCACCAACGCGTTCCTGGCAATTGACGCAGGCCTTTTCCGCAAGGTGGTTCTCGGTCTTGTGTGCGTTTCTGGTGCCGTACTTACCACGACGTGGATTTGGGGCTGATTTGGGGTTGAAACTCACGGAAAATGGGCTAAGTTCCGCTCAATAAATTCCCTATAACGCGAGAGTGATAGCAGGCATGCTGGTTCTGGATGGCCTTATAAAACGGTTCGGTGCCTTTACCGCAGTAGATAACATCTCGCTTAACGTTAAATCCGGCGAAGTTCTTGGATTTCTCGGGCCAAACGGGGCTGGTAAATCCACCACCATGAAGATGGCTGCTGGGTTTCTAACACCTGATGAGGGTAGTGCGACGATCTGCGGTTTTGATGTGGTGAGCCAGGCGCTTGAAGCAAAGTCTCATCTTGGGTATTTGCCTGAAGGTGCACCTGCGTATGGTGAGATGACGCCTCTTGGTATGTTGAAATTCGTGGCAAGCGTGCGCGGGCTCTCTGGTGCGAAGGCGAAGGGTGCCATCGAGCGGGCAATCGAAGAGGCGGATTTATCCTCTGTTGCTCATCAATCAGTCGAAACCTTGTCGAAAGGGTTCAAGCGCCGTGTGGGTTTGGCACAGGCAATTTTGCACGATCCGGACGTGCTCATTTTAGATGAGCCAACCGATGGACTTGACCCCAACCAGAAACACCATGTGCGCAATCTCATTCGCACCATGTCTGCTGAAAAGGCGATTATTATTTCAACGCATATTTTGGAAGAAGTGGATGCAGTGTGTTCGCGCTCTGTGATTATCGACCACGGTCGCATTGTTGCAGACGGCACGGCACGGGAACTGAAGCAGCGTGCACTCACTCACAATTGCGTAGTGTTTCGCGTTGCCGGCGAACACGCGGATAAGGCGAAGAAGGCAATTGCTGCACTTGATTGTGTGAGCCGCGTCGAACAACTCTCAAAGGCCAAGGCTGGAACCAAATTGCGTGCCTATCCCGCCAACAGCAAGTCTATTGCAGGCGAGGTGGCCGCCAGTCTGAAAGCCAAGCGGGTGCCGCTGATTGAGCTTTCCGTGGAAGAAGGCCGATTGGAAGAAGTGTTCCGCGATATCACCGAAGGGGAGGGCGCGCATGCATAATGTATTCGCCATCGCCAAGCGTGAACTCATGGCGTATTTCGGTACGCCAATTGCCTATGTGTTTCTCGCGATCTTTGTTGCACTCACCGGTGTCTTCGCCTTTTTCATTGGCGGTTTCTTTTCACGCGGTGTTGCCGATCTTTTCCCGTTTTTCCAATACCATCCCTGGCTCTATCTCTTGCTGGTGCCAGCAATTTCGATGCGGTTGTGGGCTGAGGAACGCAAATCCGGCACCATTGAAATGCTCATGACGCTGCCCGTAAACACGGTTGAAGCGGTAATTGGAAAGTGGCTTGCGGGTTGGCTTTTTATGGGATTGGCATTGGTGCTTACCTTTCCAATGTGGATCACTGTGAATGTGCTTGGTGATCCCGACAATGGGGTCATCCTGGCAAGTTATGTTGGGTCATTTTTGGTTGCTGGCGCATTTCTTGCAATTGGCGCATGCATGTCGGCACTCACCAAAAACCAGGTGATTGCTTTCGTTGTGGCAGCCGTTGTGTGTTTTCTATTCGTGATGGGCGGCAATGGTGTGGTGCTCGATACTATCACCGGCGTTCTCCCACCTGCAGTGGTGCAGGCGGTGGCCAACATGTCGGCGCTCACACATTTCGATAATGTTTCGCGCGGCACGTTTGATGTGTCCGACATTGTCTATTTCATCTCACTCACCGCATTCTGGCTGTTTGCCAATGTGTTGGTTGTCGAACTCAAGAAGGCTGATTGATGATGAACTGGATTTCCTCACTTAACCGGAAAACTCTTGCAATTGGCAGTTTGGTTGCAGCGGCGATATTGTTGCTCGCGGTGAATCTGTTCGTCGGTGAAACCACCCGTGGTGCGCGTGTCGATCTCACTGAAAACAAGCTCTACACGATCACCGATGGCACCCGCGATATGCTTGCAAAGGTCGATGAACCGATTGAAGTAAGGCTTTACTTCTCAGATATTATTGGTGAGATCGCGCCAGGCTATAAGCGCTATTTTGAGCGCGTGAGGGGCCTTTTGAATCGCTACTCTGAACTGTCCAACGGCAAGATAAAGGTCAGCGCGATCAATCCAGAACCTTTTTCAGATGCGGAAGACCGTGCTGTGGGCGCTGGTCTTCGCGCCATTCCACTGGGAGATACTGGCGAGAAGGGTTATTTCGGATTAGTGGCTAGCAACACTACTGACAATGAAGAAGTCATTCCGCTGTTGAACCCGGAAGAACAACCCTTCCTGGAATACACATTATCCAGTCTTGTTTATAAGCTCTCTGACCCGACAAAAAAGGTAATCGGCTATGTGGCTGGTGTACCCATGGAGGGTAGCTTTTCAGCACAAGGCCAAGTGCCGCCATGGTTGATCTTGCAGCAAATGCGTGACTTTTACGATATGCGCAAATTGAACGTTGCGGAGAAGGCAAAGATCGATGAAACGATTGATATGTTGGTATTGTTCCAACCAGCAGGGCTTTCTGATGCGGAAATTTACGCCATTGATCAATTCGCGCTCGCTGGAAAACCTGTAATTGTGCTTGCAGACCCGAACGTTGAAGTGGCGCCCCAACAGGCAGCGCGTTTTAGCAAGGACGATAAGCTTCTCCAAATGCTGCAAAAATGGGGTGTTGATCTGCCATATGACAAAGTTGTTGGTGATTTGGACAATGCACGCCGCATTCAATTTCCCGGACCCTCAGGTCAACCTACCATTGTGAACTACGTCTTGTGGCAAATTTTCGGGACTGAAAATTTCGACAGTGCAGACCCCGTGTTCAACGGTGTTTCCAGGCTTGCCTTTGCCACCGCCGGTCCGCTGTCACAAGCCGATGGAGCCAAAACTAGTTTCACACCATTGGTGTTTAGCAGCGCGAATTCAGAAATTATTCCGGCACCGCGCGCTCTCCAGCCCGATCCGCCAAGTTTACTCGATAATTTCAAACCGAGCGGGGAGGCGATTACGTTTGCTGCGCGCGTGGGTGGTGAAGCCCAGAGCGTGTTTGGCGATAAAGCGCCAGACTTGAAGGACATTAAACTTGAAGGACACAAGGCAAACGGCACAGTGCAGGCGATTGTGGTGTCTGATGTTGACTGGATGTTTGACCGGTTGTGGCTGCAGGTGAACCGGGTTTTGGGTCAGGAGATTATCCAGCCCATCGCCAATAATGGTGACCTTTTGTTGAACATGACCGAGACCATGCTGGGCGGCAATTTGTTGGTCGGCGTGCGTGGTCGTGGCGTCGACAACCGCCCCTTTACATATGTGGAAGATTTGCAGCGCAAGGCTGAAGCTAAGTTTCGCGATCAGGAGCAAGTGCTCAACGCCAAACTTGAAGATGTGACAAACAAAATCGCTCAAATTCAGGCGCGTGAGCAAGATGCGGCTGCGCAAGGCGCAGAGATTATGCTCACCGAAGACGACCAGAAAGCGCTGCTTGGGTTTCGTAATGAAATGGTGGGTGTGCGTAAGGATTTGCGCGAGGTGCAGCGAGCCCTGCGCGAAGACATTGATCGCACCGAAATGTGGCTGAAGGTGTTCAATATTGCGCTGGTGCCAACATTGATTGCCCTCGGTGGCATCATCGTATTGGCCATGCGCCGCCGCAGACGCCACCATACAGCTCAGCATGGAGGTTCAGCATGACGCCGAAACTCTTTATAGGCCTTTGGGTAGCCGCGATAATCGCGGTGATTGCTGCTGGTGCGTCATACCTTTCGCAAAACACGTTTGAGGAAGCGGATGCATCAGGAGCGTTGATCTTGCCAGAGATTGTTTCCAAGGCGGGCGACATTGTTGCCATGGACGTCACCAGCGATGGGGAAACGTTGAAACTGGCACGGGTTGGGAAAGACTGGAAGCTGGCATCACGTGATGATTATCCGGCAGATTTGTCGCGTGTGCGCGATGTGGTTATCGCGCTCTCGCAAATGCGCAAGCTTGAGGCAAAAACCGCCAACCCGGATAAGTACACATTGTTGAATTTGGAAGACCCGTCTAAGGGTGGTGCGGGATCATCACAAGTGACCTTTCTGGATGATAAGGGAGATCAGGTTGCCTCAATCATTCTGGGCAAGGTCAAAGATGGGC
>JBPCVX010000147.1:0-4875 GCA_051010095.1 Hyphomicrobiales bacterium | reverse complement strand
ACGATGCCCTGATAACGGTCCATGCCAGCGCCCTGATCAATGGTCATCGCCAAATGCCCGTTGCCGAGCAGGGCTTCATCGCTCAAGGGTTCACCGGAGGCTTCCAGATTTGCAAGCCTGTCGGCATCAAAATGCACATAGCCACGCACATCGCCGGGGGTGACGAAATCAACCACGATCATATTGACCGGTCCATCGGTGCTGGTTTGCAAGATGAACTTGCCATCGAATTTTAACGTGGTGCCCAAAAGCGCGGTGAGGCCGACCGATTGCGCAAGCAATGCAGATACAGCGCGCGGATAACCATGGCGGGCAAGCAGATCGCTCAAAGTGCCGCCCAAGCGCACGACGCGCCCACGCACGCCAAGGTCCTTCACCTCAAACGGCGTGACAATATCGTCACCAGTAAGATTGACGGCAAGTGCTGCGCCCGCCTCTTCAATTGACGTCATGCGTTCAGACACCATGCGAGAATTGCTTTTTGAGCGTGCAATCTGTTTTCTGCCTCATCAAACACAACAGATTGCGGCCCGTCGATCACCCCGGAGGTCACTTCTTCTTCGCGGATGGCAGGCAGGCAATGCATAAAGATCGCATCATCCTTGGCTTTGCTCATAAGTTCTTCATTGACCTGATAGGGTTGCAGAAGATTATGAAGATTGGACACACCTTCCATGCCCATGGATTTCCACACATCTGTGACCACAACATCGGCACCTGAAGCAGCATCCTGAGGGTTTGTCGTGTGTGATACTTGTTTATTTCGCTCATGCGCCCAAGCCATGATTTCCGGAGCAGGTGCCAGCTCTTGAGGGCACGCCATGCGCAACTCAAACCCCAATACGCCAGCTGCATGAATCCATGAATTGGAAACATTATTGCCATCACCGGACCATGCAACGATCTGGTTTTCAATATCACCGCGATGTTCTTCTACCGTCATCACATCAGCCATAATCTGGCAAGGATGCGACAGATCAGTGAGACCGTTGATCACCGGCACGGTGGCATGTTCTGCAAGTTCAGCGACCTTGGCGTGATCGGTTGAGCGGATCATGATCGCATCCACAAAGCGCGACAGGACCTTGGCCGTATCGTGAATGGTTTCGCCGCGGCCAAGCTGCAAATCATTTGCATCCAGCACCAGGGTTTCACCGCCCATCTGGCGCATGCCCACATCAAACGAAACCCGGGTACGCGTGGAGGGCTTCTCAAAGATCATCGCCAGCACAGCGCCGCTGAGTGCAGGATCACAATCCAGCGCGCCGCGCCTTTTCCCAGCGCGTGCCGCCTTTATCTCGTGGCCGTTCTTTAGAATGCCCTTGAAGCTTGCAGCATCCAACACGTCAAGATCAATAAAGTGCCGTGGTGCAGACATGATCATTCTCCACTTGTCGCTGCGACATCGCTGGCTGCCGTATCGAGACGCTCAACGGCTTCATCGATTTCTTCTTTCGAAATGACGAGCGGCGGGGCAAGCCGCAACACATTGTCACCGGCGGTGAGCGGCAATAGGCCATGCGCAATAGCTTTACCCATCACGTCACCTGCGGGCGCTACACATTTAAGCCCCAACAACAGGCCTTCACCTTGCACGCGTTCAAAAACCTTTGGATGACTATCCACCAGGCCAGAGAGCTTCTGGTTCAAATAGCCCGCCATTGCGCGAACGTGTTCAAGAAAGCCTTCTTCCATCATCACATCCATGACCGCATTACCAATAGCCACCGCCATTGGATTGCCGCCATAGGTGGTGCCATGGGTGCCAACTGCCATGCCGCTGCCCGCTTCTTCCGTGGCGAGGCATGCGCCAAGCGGGAACCCACCACCAATGCCTTTTGCAAGCCCCATAATGTCAGGGGTTACATTCACAAGCTGATAGGCAAACAAATGGCCTGTGCGGCCCATGCCTGTTTGCACTTCATCGAAAATCAAGAGCAAGCCATTTTCGTCACAGAGTTTACGCAAGGCTTGCAAGAACGGTTTCGGCGCGGGACGTACCCCACCTTCGCCCTGAATAGGCTCGATTAATATAGCCGCCGTTTCATCGGTAATGGCCTCGCGCACCGCATCAACATCGTTGAACGGCACCTGGTCAAAGCCATCAACCTTGGGACCGAAGCCTTCGAGATATTTTGCCTGGCCGCCGGCAGCGATCGTGGCCAGCGTCCGGCCATGAAATGCGCCTTCAAATGTGATGATGCGGAAGCGTTCGGGATGGCCCTTAGCGGCGTGATATTTACGCGCCACCTTAATGCTGGCCTCCATGGCTTCTGCACCGGAATTACAAAAGAACACACGATCGGCAAAGCTATTGTCGCACAGACGTTGCGCCAGATTTTCCTGGCCAGGCATGCGGAAAATATTAGATGTGTGCCAGATCTTGGTGCTTTGTTCTTGCATGGCCTGCACCAAATGGGGATGGCAATGGCCAAGGCTGGTCACGGCAATGCCGGAGCCGAAATCTAAATATTCTCGGTCATTGTCATCCCAAACGCGGGCGCCTTCGCCGCGCGCCAACGAAAACTTGGTCGGGCTATACGTTGCTAATAGAGCGTTTGACATGGCTTAACCTCCGGCCACTGGTTTAACTTCATAATCTGCGCAAATGGCAACACGATGAAATGCTGCAACGAAAAATGCCGCCCCGAGCGGCGGCATCACACATCTGTCGCAAGGGGCGGAACTTACACAATTATAGCATATTTGGTCAATGTGATGATTGTCGATTAGCGCATCGAATTGCCGGGCACTCTTCAAAGAAATCTGTGTACGAGTGAAACGCGCGATGGACGCGGACGCAAAACTGAGTCAAACCGCCACATAGCACAATGTGTCAACCATTTGTTAACCATGTTCATGGCGTGCCCGGAGCTTCCTGCGCAATATTTACTGGGGAAAAACAAAAAATCCGGGCTTGGTTTTGTTGAAGTAATAATGCCGTATATTGTAGTCTGCTGATCAACATATACGATATGTAGCGTTTTCAGTGTATTTATCGGTGGTGTTCGCGTGGAATTTAGATGATTCGGCGTTCGGGGATGGAGTCTTAAAATCCATAGCGGTTGCACACCACACAACGGAGGGAAAACATGGCCTGGACTGAAGATCGGGTAGAGATTTTAACGAAACTGTGGGCGGAGGGCCTAAGTGCCAGCCAGATTGCTGGCCGCCTTGGTGGGGTAACGCGAAATGCGGTTATCGGCAAGGTGCACCGGCTTGGATTATCTGGGCGGGCAACACCATCGCGCGCCAGCCGGCCGAAGCAACGCCGCACCCGTGAACCAAGTCATCCTTCAAAGACAACACCATCATTCCGATCCGCCGGCGCGACCGCGCTGAAGACGGAAATTGCGTCAATGCCCGAGAAACTTCCCGAGCCTGATCCGGCACCTTTGCGTGAAGTTGAGCTGCCGCCTGGCGCACGCTGCAACATTTTGCAACTCACCGACCGCACATGCCGCTGGCCCATTGGCGATCCAAGCACTGAAGATTTCTGCTTCTGCGGTGCACCACCCAAGGCCGGTCAACCATATTGCGATCATCATGTCGAGATCGCTTATCAACCCGCACAAGACCGTAGGCGCCGCCGTACCGGGTAAAGGACGACCATTTATCAGTCACTGTAAGAGCCGCACGCAAATCGCATGCGGCTTTTATATTTTTGTCGTTCTGAAAGCACATAAACGCAATTGATGGCTAAGCCTGATAACGCTCATCGAAGGAATAGCCGACACCGCGCACCGTTCTGATGGGGTCCGCTTTGCGGCCCTTATTGAGCGCCTTGCGCAACCGGCCCACATGCACATCCACCGTGCGCTCATCAACAAAGATATCGCGCCCCCACACTGCATCCAGCAAAGTTTCACGCGGATAAACCCGGCCCGGGTTCTCCATCAAATGCTCAAGTAAGCGGTATTCAGTTGGCGAGAGATCAACGTCTTTGCCCGCCCGGCTCACCCGGCGGGTGTGGCGGTTCACCTCAATATTGCCGACACTCAACAAGCCTGAGACCTGTTGAATATTGACCCGGCGTAAAAGCGAATTCACACGGGCCAAAAGCTCGGGCACTGAAAAGGGTTTCACCACATAATCATCAGCGCCTGTTGAAAGCCCGCGAATGCGCTCGGTTTCCTCACCGCGCGCGGTGAGCATAATGATCGGAATATCTTTTGTGTCAGTGCGCCCCCTGATCATGCGGCACACATCAATGCCAGATAATCCTGGCAGCATCCAATCGAGCAGCACGAGGTCGGGACGTTCCTCATCAATCATCATGCCCACATCATCACCGCTATCGGTGAGGCGCACGACATAACCTTCCGCTTCCAGATTGTACTTCAACAGCACCTGGATGGGTTCGTCATCTTCAACCACAAGCAATGACTTTGTCATCACACTTACTCCGCAGCAGCATAAGTGCAGGGGCAATTCATACCCCTATTTTCCTATATCGATTGCCTTTTCAGACGTCACATCCCCCTTGGGGCGATCGTCAGTCATCACAACCCCATGCACAAGATAGTGCACATTCTCCGCGATATTAGTCGCGTGATCGCCAATGCGCTCAATGTTTTTCGCGCCAAATAGCAAATGGGTGCAAAAACCGATATTACGCGGGTCTTCCATCATATAGGTGAGAAGCTCGCGAAACACAGAATTGTACATAGCGTCCAGCTCTTCATCTTCCACCCACACCTGTTTGGCTTTTGCCGAATCGCGCTGAATGTAAGCATCAAGCACATCTTTTAGCTGGGTTTGGGCCAGTTTTCCCATGGAGCGCATGCCGGTGATAATCGCAGTTGTGCGATCATCAGACAGCGCATGGCAACGCTTTGCAATGTTCTTTGCCAGATCACCAACCCGCTCCAAATC
>JBPCVX010000146.1:0-14768 GCA_051010095.1 Hyphomicrobiales bacterium | reverse complement strand
GCTTTGTTTTCTGCTGTTGAAGATGAAAGTGTTCCAGTTCAGCCGCTGAGCATCGCCTATACAGGGCTTGGAGGATTGCCTATGGGCCGACGCCGCAGGCCTTATCTGGCTTGGTATGGCGACATGGACCTTGTTCCTCACTTATGGACCCTACTGAAACAAGGGCGTTTTGAAATGGAACTTCGATTTCATGATATTCTCGATGCAGAAAATTTTGCAGACCGAAAAGCACTCGCATTACACTGCGAAGAAGTGGTGCGCGATGGGTTGGTAACGTCTCTGTATCGTCGTTTTGCTTAAGGTATGGTCAAAAGAGATGCTTTGACCTATAGAGGCGCCTCACTTTTCGCATGATAATGTGCGACCCCGAACATTGGGTGATGACAATGAGCGCAGAACCAAGAAAATTATTCATAAAGACATATGGATGTCAGATGAATGTCTATGATTCCGAAAGGATGAGCGACATTCTTTCACCTCTTGGATATGAGAATGCGCAAACGCCGGACGATGCAGATCTAATCATTCTCAATACGTGCCATATCCGTGAGAAAGCGGCTGAGAAAGTCTACTCCGAACTTGGCCGCATGCGTCCGATTAAACAGGAGCGCGCAGACCAGGGCAAACAAGCGCTGATCGCAGTTGCTGGATGTGTTGCGCAAGCGGAAGGTGAAGAGATCGTGCGCCGGGCGCCGGTCGTGGATTTCGTATTTGGGCCACAAACCTATCATCGCTTGCCAGCCCTTCTTAAACAGGTTGAGCGTGACGGGCCGGGGGTTGTTGAAACAGAATTCCCCGAAGAAGATAAGTTTGAGCACCTTAAAGCGCCCGCCCCGCAGCAAACAATTTCACGCGGCGTTACCGCGTTCCTCACGATCCAGGAAGGTTGCGATAAGTTTTGTTCGTTCTGTGTTGTGCCTTACACGCGAGGTGCTGAATTTTCGCGGCCTGTGGCGCAAATCACAGCTGAAGCGGAGCGACTTGCAGCAAATGGGGTGCGTGAGATCACACTGTTGGGCCAGAATGTGAATGCATTTCATGGTGAGGGCCCCGATGGGAAAGTCTGGTCACTTGGCCGGCTGCTCAACCATCTTTCCAAGATCGATGGAATTGAAAGGCTGCGCTACACGACCTCCCACCCCCGCGATATGGATGGTGAACTCATCGCAGCACATGCCGACAACGCCAAGGTGATGCCATATCTACACCTGCCGGTTCAGGCAGGGTCAGACCGCATTTTGAAAGCGATGAACCGCCAGCACACTGCAGGGTTTTACTTCGATGTTATTGAGAAGATTAGGGCAGGCCGCCCAGACATCGCTTTGTCTGGCGACTTTATTGTTGGCTTTCCTGGTGAAACAGATCAAGATTTTGAAGAGACACTTGAGCTCATCTGTAAGGTTAAATACGCGCAAGCCTTTTCGTTTAAATACTCACCGCGTCCCGGCACACCAGGTGCAGAACTGAAAGATCAGGTGCCAGAAGAAATCAAATCCGAGCGCCTTGCCAGGTTGCAGGAACTTCTGCGCCAACATCAAGGAGAGTTCAATGCAGCGTGTCTCGGCAAAACATTACCCGTTTTGTTTGAAAAGCCAGGCCGCTTCGAAGGGCAGTTGGTTGGACGATCACCTTATTTGCAGCCGGTTCATGTTGTGGCAAAACTGTCGCAGATTGGTGAAATAGTTGACTGCAAGATTGATTCTGTTGGCGCTAATTCACTTTCTGCGCATATGATATAATGATGTTAAAACAAATCAGCCATTATTGGAGCTTTATTGATTGAGCACGCTTTCCGCTAAAACCTCAAACTCTGATGAGGTTATGACATTTGAAGATAATCGTCTGCTATCGGACCTTTTTGGCGAACATGATCAACACCTAGCGCTCATCGAAGAACGGCTTGGACTGCAAGTTACGCCGCGCGGAAACCATGTTTCGCTAAAAGGAGAGCCGGAAGCAGTTGAAAGCGCGCGCCTGGTTCTCGCAAACCTCTATGAGCGCTTGCTTGACGGGTTTGAAATCACCACAGGTGATGTAGATGGCGCAGTGCGCATTTATTCAGCCGAGCCCGCAGAGCTTGACGGTGATTCAAAGCCTAAAAAGGACAGGAACGGCACAAATGGCGTGCAGATTAAAACGCGCCGTAAAACTATTTTACCGCGTTCACGCTTGCAGGGTGTCTATATAAAAGCACTTCAATCCACCGAGATGACATTTGGAATTGGTCCCGCAGGTACCGGTAAAACCTATCTCGCCGTCGCCAGTGCTGCAGCAGCACTTATGGCGGGTGAAGTTGACCGGATTATTCTTTCTCGCCCAGCGGTAGAAGCTGGCGAGCGTCTTGGGTTTTTGCCAGGCGATATGAAGGAAAAAGTCGATCCTTATTTGCGCCCTCTTTATGATGCGCTTTATGACACCATGCCTGGAAATCAGGTGCTGAAAAGTTTGGAAGATGAAACCATAGAAATTGCGCCATTGGCGTTTATGCGTGGGCGCACATTAACGCGTGCATTCATCATTCTTGATGAGGCTCAAAATACAACGCCCCAGCAAATGAAAATGTTTCTTACCAGACTGGGTGAGGGTTCGCGCATGGCGATTACCGGCGACCCTAGCCAGGTTGATCTGCCAAGAGGCATCACATCGGGATTGAAAGAAGCGGTTTACTTTCTGAAAGATATAAAGGGTGTCGAGACTATCGCTTTCACGGATAAAGATGTTGTGCGCCATCCTTTGGTCGCCCGCATTGTTGCAGCTTACGATGCGCATGAACGCAATCAAAATCCATGATTGTCGATATTGATATCGCCGACGAACGCTGGGAAGAATATCGAGATCTTGCGGTAAGAGCAGCTATTGCCGCTCTAGAGCATCTAGAGTTTGAAAGCGATAGCGCCGAGCTTGCGCTAAAACTCTCCGACGATGAGGAAGTGCAGCGGCTGAATAGTTTGTATCGCGGCAAAAATGAACCAACTAATGTGTTGTCATTTGAAGCAGATCCTCCGCATGCAAATCTGCCTGAAAGTCAATCACAACCGATTGGGGATGTTATTCTTGCCTTTGAAACCGTAGAAAAAGAGGCAGGTGTGCAAGAAAAAAATTTGGAAAACCACCTTTGCCATCTTATCGTCCATGGAGTGCTGCATTTGTGTGGTTACAGCCATGATGATGATGCAACCGCACAAGCGATGGAAAAGTTTGAAATCACTATTTTGGATGAACTTGGAATTGCCAATCCTTATCTCTTGAAGGAGCCTAACTAGCCCGAAGTGTGGCTAGGCGACGCAAATGAATAAATCGCCTCAATCCGACAGTAGCAGCGCCGTCTCTTCCGAAAACGGAAAAGGCAATGGCGCGAAACCAGATTCTCAGTTTGGCCGATTGTGGGCCAGCGTGCGTGCGAAGCTGCGTGGCGATGGTGAACAGAGCCTTCGTGAGAGTATCGAAGACGCCATCGAACAGCATGAAATAGGTGAAGCTGATGATGTATCTGCTGAAGAGCGCTTCATGCTGCGCAACATTTTGGAATTTGGAAGCCAGCACATCGAAGATGTTATGGTTCCGCGCGCTGACATTATTGCTGTTGAAGATAAAACATCTTTGGCGGAGCTGGTCGGTGTTCTTGTTGAAGCCAATCACTCACGCATTCCGGTGTATCGTGAAACTTTGGATGAGCCATTGGGCATGGTGCACGTTAAAGATCTTGTGCATTGGCTTGCCAAGTCATCAACAAAGTCCACCAGCAAAAAAACACAATCAAAGAAGCCAGACACAAAGCCAAAGTTAAGTTTTGCCGGTGCAGACCTAACCATGACGATAAAAGAGGCAGGGCTCATGCGCGAAATGCTGTTTGTGCCGCCTTCAATGCCTGCCGTTGATCTCTTGGTGCAAATGCAAGCAACGCAAATTCATCTTGCTTTGGTTGTTGATGAATATGGCGGAACGGATGGGTTGGTCTCCATCGAAGACTTGATGGAAGAGATTGTTGGCGAAATTGAAGATGAGCATGATGATCCCGATGCGCCGATGATCGCGCAGCAAAAGGATGGCTCGGTTATTGCCGATGCGCGCGCCCCCATTGAAGAGTTAGAGCTTTTGCTCAGCGTCGACTTAATGCCTGACGAAGACGAAGATGATGCTGATACTTTGGGTGGATTGGTGTTTACGCTTGTCGGGCGTGTGCCGGTGCGTGGAGAGCTTATTCGTCATGGGTCGGGTTTGAAGTTTGAAGTCTTAGAAAGCGATCCCAGACGATTGAAAAAACTCAAGGTGCATCTGAAGTCCGCAACTCCAAAGGCACCTGTCGAACGCAAAACTGAGCCCCCAAGCAGTTAAGTGTATAAACTATATTGATTCGAGAACGAGCGGATACGCCGCTGAACGCTGGTGGGATTGTATGCGCAATTTCGCGTCAAAATTTGTTGTAATATGGGGTTGGCGCCGCACATGTGCTGCCTTTTTGGCTGGTATTGTTTGTGCCGCAGCAGCGCCGCCGATGTACGCACTTCCTGCCCAGATAATAGCCTTGTGCGCGCTTGTTTGGTTGCTGGATGGTGTGCGCGTCCAAAATAAGACGTTGCGGGCGTGTTTGTGGCCGGCTTTTGTGACCGGTTGGGCGTTTGGCGCAGGCTACTTTCTTTTGGGGTTGTTCTGGGTCAGCGAAGCGATGTTGGTTGAGCCTGATCTATTTGCATGGCTGATCCCATTTGTGCTTGTTTTTTTCCCGGCTGCGCTGGGGGTTTTTTATGGTCTGGCCGCAGTGATCGCGATGCCCTTGTGGAAGCCGGGGTTCAGGCGCATTTTTGGTCTAGCCGCGGCGATAACCTTCGCTGAATGGTTGCGGGGCACGATATTTACAGGATTTCCATGGAACGCTCTTGGGTATTCAGCAGCTGCGTTTGATGGTTTGTTACAGCTGGCGTCATATGTCGGGCTCTATGGCCTCACAACTATCATAGTGTTTCTTTGTGCTGCACCAGCTGTTCTTACAGACGAACCCAATGAAGCAATCCACCCAATTATGGGTCGTTACAGAGGTCTAGCGCTTGTCGCGCTTGGCGCTTGCGTTTTTTGGGGTGTCGGGACCTATCGCCTGCATTCCAACCCCGTTCAGTTTGATGAAAGCGTGAAGCTGCGCATCGTGCAGCCCAACATTCCACAAGTTGAGAAATGGAAACCTGAAAACCGGCAAAAGATTTTTGACCTCTATTTGAAGCTTACAGATATGGCAACGTCGTCTGACCGTGCGGGCGTTAAAGATGTTACACATGTGATTTGGCCAGAGAGCGCGGTACCATTTCTCTTGGACGAGAATCCGAAAGCCATGGCAGCGATCGCTGATTTGCTGCCTGAAGGTGTAACGCTACTCACAGGTGCGATCACGCGGCCCGCAAAGACGGCGAACTTACCATCCGGCGGCGTATACAACTCCATTTTATTGATTGATGAGAGAGCAGATATTATTGCGCGCTATAACAAATTCCACCTTGTGCCATTTGGTGAGTATTTACCCCTTGCGCATCTGCTTGAACCTTTAGGGTTGCGAAAACTTGTGACGTTGCCGGGCGGATTTATTCCAGGGCCTGGCCCGCAAACTCTGCAGGTGCCTAATGCCCCGCCTATGAGTCCCCTCATATGTTATGAAATTGTATTTTCTGGAAATGTTATCAGCGCGGCTCAGCGCCCAGCTTGGCTCTTGAATGTGACTAATGATGCGTGGTTTGGAACATCGCTTGGCCCGAGGCAGCATTTCGCGCAAGCGCGTATGCGCGCTATTGAAGAGGGGCTTCCATTAGTGCGCGCAGCAAACACTGGAATTTCGGCAGTTATTGCACCAAATGGACAAGTGATTCGGGCTTTAGGCCTCGGAGAACAAGGGGTATTAGATACATATTTACCTTTAGCCTTAAAACCCACCTTTTTCTCCAAAATGCAAAATTTTGCTTGTGCTTTTATGATTTTTATGTGCGTTCTGCTATGTGTTGCTCCAGGGCGAACCAAAAGGTGGGTTCGCTAATGACGTGCGCGTCAGATGCACGCTTTGTACCTTGCCTGTTCCCCAGGAGTTTGAGAGTGTCCGAGATACTGGAGGATAAAGATTGCATGTGTCACACCACTGGTTTATGTGTTGTGCGTGCCGATAAATGGGTGACGGCAATGCGGGAATCTGTGCAAGCGAAAGCTTGATGTATCTTTCCGGCATATCGGACCGGGGGCAATGTTTCGGTCTGAGGCTAAATAATGGTTAAAAAAAATCCTAATCCTGTTGATGTCAATGTTGGACGACGTGTGCGTATGCGCCGCGTCCTCATCGGTTTGAGCCAGGAAAAACTGGGCGAGCAACTTGGCTTGACCTTCCAACAGGTACAAAAGTATGAAAAAGGCTCTAACCGCATTAGTGCGAGCCGCCTTTATCAGATAGCTCACATCCTTAGTGTGCCTGTGTCATTCTTCTTTGATGACCTTCCAGAAATTGATGGTGACGCGATCGTTGGCGGCTTTGCGGAAGGCGGGTCCGATGCTACGATTTTGGACTTTCTAAGCTCTTCAGAGGGTCTGCAGCTCAACAAGGCGTTTGCTGAAATTAAAGAGCCTACGGTGCGCCGGAAAATTGTTGAGTTGGTCAAATCACTCGCCGCGAGCGAAGATCGCTGACGTCTTCTCAAAAGCTCACGCGCATAAATCAATTTATATCGCAAGGCTCCGCCAGGTTATCCTGCGTGGCCGTTGTTATTTATCTTTTGCGCACAACGTTGGGTGTACGCTCCAGCGTTGAATGCAGAATAGCATCTTGACCGCTGGCTTTTTCCCTGTCATTAACGGCGCGCTTTATAGATATAAAGATCGGTTAATATAAAGATTGGTTAATGTGACAAAGGGGGCCATCGTGGCGCGCGAAAATTATCTCTTTACCAGCGAATCCGTCTCTGAGGGACATCCAGACAAAGTTTGTGACCGGGTCTCAGATGCTGTTGTGGATGCTTATTTGGCAGGAGATCCTTACTCGCGGGTTGCTTGCGAAACTCTTGTTACCACCAATCGCATTGTGTTGGCGGGGGAAGTGCGGGGCCCGGAAATTTCCAATCAGGAAATAGAAGAAATTGCGCGTAATGCCGTTAAGGCCATTGGGTACGAGCAAGAAAACTTTCATTGGCAAAATGCTGAAGTCGCTGTTCACCTGCACGCGCAATCTGCTCATATTGCGCAGGGCGTCGACGCTAAAGATAACAAAGATGAAGGTGCTGGTGATCAGGGCATAATGTTTGGTTATGCGTGCCGGGAAACCGATGTATTGATGCCCGCGCCCATTCACTTTTCGCATAAAATTTTGCGTGATATGGCCGAAGCACGTCACAGTGGAAAGGTCCAAGGATTCGGGCCGGATTCAAAGAGCCAGGTGACCCTTGCTTATGAAAATGGTAAACCCGTGCGGGCAACATCTGTTGTCGTATCAACCCAGCACAGCGAAGACTTAAGCCAGGAAGATGTGCGCGAATTGGTGCGGCCATTTGTGGAGGGCGTTCTTCCGGCTGGATGGATGTGCCCGGAAGAAGAGTTTTATGTTAACCCGACAGGTAGCTTCGTCATTGGCGGGCCAGACGGCGATGCTGGGCTTACAGGGCGTAAAATTATTGTCGATACCTATGGTGGTGCAGCGCCTCATGGAGGTGGTGCGTTTTCAGGTAAAGATCCAACGAAAGTTGACCGTTCCGCAGCGTATGCCTCACGTTACTTGGCAAAGAACGTTGTGGCCGCTGGTTTGGCCGACAAGTGTTGCATTCAATTGTCATACGCTATCGGTGTTTCAAAGCCGCTTTCTCTTTATGTCGATTGTTACGGCACCTCAGATGTTAGTGAAGATCGCATCGAAAATGCTTTGAGCGAAGTCATGGACTTGAGCCCACGGGGCATTCGCGAACATTTGGAGCTGTCGCGTCCGATTTATGAACGCACCGCGGCATATGGCCA
Source organism: Hyphomicrobiales bacterium (assembly GCA_051010095.1). Lineage (GTDB taxonomy): Bacteria > Pseudomonadota > Alphaproteobacteria > Rhizobiales > CAJQND01 > CAJQND01. Next base: position 6,800 of record JBPCVX010000146.1, on the reverse strand, counting down.
CTTTGGTCGTCAGCCAAATGAAGATGGCGGGTTTTCTTGGGAAAAAACAAACCTAACTGACGATATTAAATCGGCACTTTCATAGTGAGAAGGGTTCCGGATGACCCGGGACGCAATGAAAAACCAAGAACGACGACAGCTTTACGGTCGCCGCCAAGGGCACAAGCTTAGAGGTCGCCAAGCAGCGCTTATGGAAGAGCTGCTGCCCCAAGTCAGGATTGATCCTCTAGATCCACGCATGATGACTCCCGCCAGATTGTTTTCACCACCGAAAGAAGAGGTTTGGATGGAGATTGGATTTGGTGGTGGCGAACATTTGGTCTCACAGGCACGCGCCCATAGTGATGTCGGCTTTCTTGGCGCAGAACCATTCGTCAACGGTGTAGCCAAACTCCTAAGCGAAATTGACACCGAAGAGCTGGCTAATGTTCGCATCTATCCAGATGATGCGCGCGCTCTGTTAGACGTCTTGGCTGATGAGAGTATCGCAAGAGTGTTTCTGCTCTATCCTGATCCTTGGCCGAAGGCGCGCCACAACAAACGCCGTTTTGTCTCTGGGGATAATCTGGACCGGTTGCATCGGATTATGAAGCAAGATGGCGTGTTCCGGTTCGCCAGCGACATTCCTGATTATGTGCGCTGGACCTTACGTGAAATCCAGTTGCATGGTGGTTTTGAATGGATTGCCCAAGGCCCGTCCGAATGGCGCACGCCTCCGTGTGATTGGCCGGGCACCCGCTATGAAGCCAAAGCGCTGCGAGAGGGCAGAACGCCAACTTACCTTGATTTTATGAGAAAATAGTCTGCCTGAATTTGCCTACTTGATGTAATGGCAGACTGGCTATATATATAGCGCACCCTTTCGAAGGTCATTCTCACATAGCTTGAATGTTCAACGGAGCGCTCAAGCAGTAATGGAGAGTGGGTTCCACGCCGGAGCCCGCTTTTTTCTTTTTTGGGCTGCTGGTTGCGAAAAGGTGTTGGGAGATAAACATGTCTGGACAAAGGATACGTTCAGAACAAGGTATTGCCAAACGGGTTGCTGATATTATTGAACCCGCTGTTGAAGCGCTTGGATTCCGTATTGTTAAAGTGCGCTTGACCGGACAAGACGGGCAGACCTTGCAAGTTATGGCGGAGAAGCCAGACGGCACGATGAATATTGCAGGGTGCGAGCTGATCAGCAAAACCATTTCGCCATTACTGGATGTGGAAGACCCGATTGCTGGCAAGTATAATCTTGAGGTTTCTTCTCCGGGCATAGACCGGCCGCTTGCCAGGCCAGAAGATTTTGACGCTTGGGCGGGCTTTGAAGTGAAGCTTGAGATGGCAGCAATGATCGCGGGCCGCAAACGGTTTCGGGGGCGGCTTGAAGGGTTTGAAGATGGCGAGGTTCGCCTGTGGTTTGATGCAAGCGATGGGCAAGGGCTAAACGTGATTGGATTGCCATTTGATGGTTTGGCGGATGCCAAACTGGTGATGACAGATGATTTGTTAAAAGCTGCGAAAGCGGCTCAACAAGATGACAACTGAGTGCGGTGCCGGGCCAGGCATCTGAAAATTGGAGCAAACACATGGTCGAAGCAGTTAGTGCAAATAGGTTGGAACTATTGCAGATCGCAGATGCGGTGGCGCGAGAAAAATCAATTGAGAAAGTAGTTGTGATTACCGCGATGGAGGACGCTATCCAGCGCGCCGCGCGCTCGCGCTACGGCCAGGAAAACGATATTCGTGCACAGATCGACCCGAACACCGGCGAGATTAAACTGCAGCGTTTGATGCAAGTGGTCGAGCAGGTGGAAAATGATGCCACCGAAATTAACTTGGAAGAAGCGAAACGCCGCAATCCGGCCGCGCAGCCCGGCGATTTTCTGTCAGAAGATCTGCCGCCTGTAGATTTCGGTCGTATCGCTGCGCAAAACGCCAAGCAAGTTATTGTGCAGAAAGTGCGCGATGCAGAACGCGAACGCCAGCATGAAGAATATAAAGACCGCGTTGGCGAGGTGGTTCATGGCCTTGTGAAGCGTGTTGAATATGGCAATGTAATTGTTGATCTTGGTCGGGCGGAAGCCATTGTGCGCCGCGATGAAGGTCTGCCACGGGAGAATTTCCGTGCTGGCGATCGTGTGAGAGCTTATTTATATGATGTGCGCCGTGAACAGCGCGGCCCGCAACTGTTTCTATCGCGCACCCGGCCTGAATTCATGGCAAAGCTATTTGGCCAAGAAGTTCCCGAAATTTACGACGGTATCGTTGAGATTGTTTCGGTTGCGCGTGATCCAGGCTCACGTGCCAAGATCGCCGTGTTATCAAAGGACTCATCGGTTGACCCTGTTGGCGCCTGCGTTGGTATGCGCGGCTCCCGTGTGCAAGCCGTGGTGAATGAATTGCAGGGTGAAAAAATTGATATCATTCAATGGTCGCCTGATGCCGCAACGTTTATCGTGAACGGCCTTGCGCCAGCTGAAGTGGCTAAAGTGGTGCTTGATGAGGAATCTCAGCGCATCGAGGTTGTTGTTCCTGATGAACAATTGTCGCTGGCAATTGGGCGTCGGGGTCAGAATGTGCGTTTGGCTTCTAACTTGACCGGCTGGGATATTGATATTTTGACCGAGCAGGAAGAATCGGAACGCCGCCAGAAAGAGTTCGTCGAACGCTCTGAAGCGTTCATGCGGGCGCTTGATGTAGACGAAATGATTGCCCAATTGCTTGCTTCAGAAGGGTTTGCCTCTCTTGAAGAAGTGGCTTATGTGCAGGTGTCGGAAATTGCCGATATCGAAGGGTTTGACGATGATACAGCTGTTGAGCTGCAAACCCGCGCTCAAGAATTTCTCGACCGCAAGGCACGCGAGTTCGACGACAAGCGTAAAGAACTTGGTGTTGACGATGCGCTCGCGCAAGTCGAAAACGTCACTGGTGAAATGCTGGTACGCTTTGGGGAAAATGACGTTAAGACGCTGGAAGACCTGGCCTATTGCGCAACCGACGACCTGACCGGTTGGGTGGAGCGCAAAGAAGGTGAAAGTGTGCGTTTTGAAGGTATCCTGGATGGAATTGGCATTACAGCAACTGAAGCTGAAGCAATGATCATGCAAGCACGTTTGGCGGCAGGAATTGTCACCGAGGAAGATCTCGCCCCGCCCGCTGAAGAAAGTGAAGACGATGCCGCAGCCGATGAAGAAGAGGAGCAAGGTGCGACAGAAACAAGCAGCACGGTATAAGACCCAACCCTCGGAACGGTCGGAATCCGGAAAAGGCAGAAGCCCGGCACCGGAACGCACATGCTTGGTGACCCGTAAGGCGCAATCGGAAGATCATTTGATCAGGTTTGTCGTTTCCCCCGACCAGCATGTTGTGCCTGACCTAAAGCGCAAGCTTCCTGGCAGGGGAGTTTGGGTAAGTGTGGGGCATCAGTTTCTTGAAACTGCGGTTAAAAACAGACTTTTTTCCAAAGGATTTGGCGTAGCCGTACGAGCGCCGGATGATTTGGCAGATATAACGGGCAAGTTGCTCAAAAAAGACGCGCTTTCATTGCTTTCACTTGCCAATCGGGCTGGTTTGGTGACAAGCGGGTTCGAAAAAGTTATGGCAAGTGTGGTAAAGCAGCGAATTGCCGCTATAGTGGCCGCTTGCGATGCCAGTGAAGACGGTAAAAAGAAAGTAGCTGCCCGAGTGAGGGCAGTTGAGCAGGATGTGAAGCAAATAAAAATCTTCACTTCTGACGAAATCAGTTTGGTACTTGGACGCACAAATGTGGTACATGCTGCGCTGATAACAGGTGGACTGACGGACAGTTTTGTTCGCGCGGTCGAAAAGTTAGAGTGTTTTGTCGGTGAAAGCGCCGATGTTGAGCGCTGAGAGTAACGGCAGGAAATTGGTAGAGAATGAGCGAAACCAACGATACGGAAAACCGGGGTTCTGGCGGCGGAAAAACGCTAAGTTTGCGTCGCAACGTAGGACAGGGCAGCGTTAAGCAGAATTTTAGCCATGGCCGGTCTAAAACCGTTGTGGTTGAGACAAAGCGAAAACGCATTGTCACGCCAGGTACGAAGCCTGAAGTGGAGGCGCCTGCGCGCCCAGCTGCGGCTCCGCCAAAACCCTTGGATGCTGCGCCAAAAGTTGCCGCACCGGTTCCGCAAGAAACGCCCGATGAGGCCAAAAATGAAGGTGTTGTGCTGCGCACTTTGTCGGAAGACGAGAAAGGCGCGCGCGCGAAGGCGTTAGCGGATGCAAAGGTTCGTGAGGTAGAACGCGTTAAACGAGAAGAAGAAGAAACCCAGCAGCGTGCAGAAGAAGATGCGCGCAAAAAACGCGAAAGCGAAGAAGCCGCAAAGCAAGCAGCTGAAGAAGCGGCAAATGCTGAAGAAGAAGCCAAGCGCAAAGCCGAAGAAGAGCGCACTACTGCTGAAGCTGCAAGCGCCAAGGCTGAAAAAGCTGAGGAAACGCCAACGCGCGCTGCACCTGAGCAGCGCAAGGAAAAAGAAAAGCGCGAGAACAAACCAGCGCCTACACCAGCCCGCCGCGGCCAGCAGGAACGTCGCCGTGGCAAGCTAACCATCGCTAATGCTCTTGATGATAATGTGCGTCAACGTTCTCTTGCAGCAATGCGCCGCCGCCAAGAGCGTCAAAAACAAAAGAGCATGGGCTCCTCTGAGCCACGTGAAAAAATTTCTCGTGAAGTTATTGTTCCAGAAGCCATAACCATTCAGGAACTTACCAACCGCATGGCTGAACGCGGTGTGGATATTATCAAGTTTCTCATGAAACAAGGTGATATGTACAAAATCACCGACGTGATTGATGCCGACACCGCACAGCTCATTGCTGAGGATTTCGGCCATACGGTCAAACGGGTTTCTGAATCAGATGTTGAAGAAGGTTTGATGGGCGATTCCGATGATGATGGGGATCTTGTTTCCCGCGCGCCGGTGGTTACTGTCATGGGCCATGTTGATCATGGTAAAACCTCACTGCTGGATGCATTGCGCAAGGAAAATGTCGTATCGGGTGAGGCCGGTGGTATCACGCAGCACATTGGTGCCTATCAGGTTGCTCTGGATCAGGGAACGGTAACATTCATTGATACACCCGGCCATGCCGCCTTTACGGCAATGCGCGCGCGCGGTGCCAAAGTAACCGATATTGTTGTGCTCGTGGTGGCTGGTGATGACGGTGTAATGCCGCAAACCATTGAAGCGATTAATCACGCGAAAGCTGCGGAAGTTCCAATGATTGTGGCCATCAACAAGATGGACAAGCCAGAATCTGACCCAACACGCGTGCGCAACGAACTATTGCAGCATGAAGTGATTGTTGAAAGCCTTGGCGGTGATACTCAGGAAATTGAAGTTTCCGCGCTTAAAGGCGATGGGCTTGATAAGCTCCTGGAAGCCATTTTGCTTCAGTCAGAAGTTTTAGAACTGACGGCAAATCCAGAGCGTTCAGCAGATGGTGCTGTTGTTGAAGCCAAGCTTGATAAGGGCCGTGGGCCGGTTGCCACAGTTCTGGTGCAGCGTGGAACTTTGCGTGTTGGTGACATTTTTGTTGCTGGTTCTGCATGGGGTAAAGTGCGCGCTTTGGTGAACGATCATGGTGAAAGTGTTGAAGAAGCGGGACCATCTGTTCCCGTTGAGGTGTTGGGTCTTGGTTCTGCGCCGGAAGCAGGCGATCAATTCGTTGTGGTCGACAATGAGGCACGAGCGCGTGAAATCACGGAATATCGCGAGCGCAAAGTGCGTGAGATGAAAGGCGCACCAAGTTCTGCGATGTCACTTGAGCAAATGATGACTAAGCTCAAGGAAAACGAACTTGCGGAGATGCCAATTCTCATCAAGGCAGATGTGCAGGGCTCGGTTGAGGCCATCGTGCACGCGCTGGAAAAAATGGCGACTGACGAAGTGGCGCCACGTGTCGTGCACCAGGCCGTGGGTGGAATTTCAGAATCTGACATTACACTGGCAACTGCATCCAATGCTGTTGTTCTTGGTTTTAATGTGCGTGCAAATACACAAGCGCGCGATTCTGCGGAACGCGCCGGCATCGAAATCCGTTATTACAACGTGATCTATGATCTTGTTGATGATGTGAAGGCGGTTCTATCGGGTATGCTTGCGCCAGAGCGTCGCGAAACCTTCATCGGTAATGCCGAAATTCTTGAGGTGTTTAACATTTCCAAGATGGGCAAGGTGGCTGGGTGCCGCGTGACCGAAGGAATGGTTGAGCGCGGAGCTGGTGTGCGCCTTATTCGTGATAATGTTGTTATTCACGAAGGCACTCTTTCCACTTTGAAGCGCTTCAAAGACGAAGTGAAGGAAGTGCGCGGTGGTCAGGAATGCGGCATGGCATTTGAAAATTATCAGGATATGCGCGTTGGCGATGTCATTGAATGTTACCGCGTTGAGGAAATCGAGCGTACGCTCGACTAAGCCTGAATAAGAGGCCTCATCATGAGCAGATTTTCAGGTGGCGGAGGGCCAAGTCAGCGCCAGTTGCGCGTCGGCGAACTTGTGCGGCATGGTCTTGTTGAGGTGTTTAGCCGCGGAGAAGTGCCAGCGGAACATCTTGATGGAACCATCACCGTACTTGAAGTTTCGATGAGCCCGGACTTGCGTCAGGCGCGGGTGTATGTGATGCCGCTTGCTGGACGTGACGCGGCGGATGTTATGGAAGCGTTGCGGCGCAGTGTGAAGCCAATTCGCGGTGCGCTTTCAAAACGCTTAAACCTTAAATATATGCCAGCGCTTACCTTTGAACTGGACACGTCCCTTGATTATGCATCGAAAATGGATGCTCTGTTGAAC
>JBPCVX010000145.1:0-2624 GCA_051010095.1 Hyphomicrobiales bacterium | reverse complement strand
GGATTGGTGCGGCCACGTCTGGTTAGGCGATGCAAACGCTGCAGAATGGCTTTTCATCCATCCACCTTACGCCGCATCACGGCCAACGGGCGCCCGGCATACCTTCCACGCTTCCCCTAGCGGAAGCAGAACGGACGCTGATCTAGGCAAGGCATCCTTTAAGGCATCTGCGCCGGTGAGCCCAAAGCAGCCACCCGCCCGTGCAGCGGGGGCCTTTCAGAGCGCCACCCCGATCTCAACACAGACCCATGACGGCCACCCAGCACCTAAGTGCCGCATTACGGTGACACCCCCATAAGGGGCGTTCTGCGTTTCCTGATGAGATCAGGTGAACCCATAATAAGGGGGCTCAAAACAGCGGGGATAAGTTTTTGGGAAAAGTTCGCCACTGTTTTGTAAATGCAATTGGTTCGCAAATATCTCCCATACTCCATCCTAATTTTTCAAAGCAAAAGGATCAGACGTAAGTTCAATAAATGTTACTTTGGCATACCTGCATTAATCAGCGCACTTATGATCTCGTGGCGCTTGTCTTGACCGCGCCATGTTTCTTTTCTCATGAAAGACTTGATGGTCAATTCTGTATTGATAGCAAGGGCTTGTCGCATAGCCCGCTGTGCTTCCTCATTTTTATCAAGCGCATTGAGCGCAACGCACTGATAAGCTCTCGACCTGTAGGTCTGGAACGGTAATTCCTTGAGGGCAGTAATCGCTTCCTCATGTTTTTCTGCACCCAGCAGTGCAATTCCACGTTCTTCAACGCACCACACCGGTAGAAGGGGATCGAGCTCTATCGCCTTATTAATCAGTTCCAGAGCAAGGTCAGGTTGATCGTTGAATGTAAAGAAAGCCGCTGTACGCGCTAAAATGTATGCATCACAAGGGCTGAGCTCCATTGCCCGTTCATGATGATATTTACTGGCTTCAAAATCTCCAGTCAGCATTTGCACGACACCCATAATGCGTTGTGCTTCTGGATTATAGGGATCGAGTTCAAGCGCCTTGTCTATGAATGAACGTTCTTCATTAAGATCAAATTCGGGCAACCAAGATGAGGCACATATCCGCCAGGCATAGGCGGGTCCGTAGCTCGGGTCGGCCTCTATAGCTTGGTCGAACCAATCAACCGCGCGTCGTGCGTTTTCGTGGGTGACCCCCCCAACACGATGTTTATCCAATCCGCGCAGCATGTAGTCATACGCAGTCATATTGTCAGGCGGTTTGCGCCGTGCGGTTTCAATCGCATCCGCTTCAACCCGGCCAAGAATGGTTGCAGCAATGTGGGTGGTGATCTCGTCCATAAGATCAAATAAATCGGTGAAATTTCTCGTAAATCGCTCCGACCAAACGCTTTTTGCGGTTTGCCCACTCACCAGTTGAACAGATAGACGTATCTTTTCCCCAAGCCTGCGTATCTGTCCTTCTAGGATATAATTGACGCCAAGCTCGCTTGCGACTTGGGAAACATCGACCGATCTATCGGCGTATACAAAACATGCGCTGCGTGAGGTGACATGTAGTTTTCGAAAACGCCCCAGTTCATAAATGATTTCTTCTGTTAGTCCCTCTGCTAAATACTGCTGATCATCATCACCACTTGCTGCCGAGAACGGAAGGACGGCAACAGAATTTGGCTCAATGTTGTTTGAAGCAGGCGTAACCGGGATCGTTGGCGCTGACTGCAGTCTGTGATTTGGAATGTGGCCCTTCAGGCGATACACTCGCACAGGATTTTCCATGTTCTTGAAGCTTTTCGGCCCTAAGTCTTCAAACGAAAAGGGTGAATGGCGCTTGATTTGCTCAAACAATGACTCGCTTACGCAGATAGTGTCTGCGTCAGTATTCTGCTGCAGCCGCGCGGCCAAGTTTACACCATCACCCAGAAGATCATTTCCAGAAACCATGACATCGGCCAGATGAAGTCCAAACCTCAGTTGAATATCGTTGTTCGGGGTTTTCGGACCAGCAAGTTCTTCGCGAATTTCGACAGCCGCTCGAAGCGCATTGATAGGGCTGCCGAATTCCGCAAATGCAGCGTCGCCAGCGCGGTTGAAAACACGGCCGCCGCCATCATTTACTGCAGTCGTAATCAAGTCCTGACAAAACTGCAGTTGTTCAGCAGAAGATTCTTCGGCTTGTTCCATCATCCGGCTGTAACCGACGATGTCTGCAGCCATTATGGTGGTTAGCCGACGTTCCAAGATGAACCTCCATCATTGAAACCGTACTTGAAACGCTTCGAGAAATCTATTGCCGCAAAAAGCTGTTACGGGATTACGGGTGTCTAACCGAAATTCCCTCCATCATTCTATTTTACCAGTGCCCTGTGTTTTCCATCGAGACCCAAGGCTCTTGGGGCTCCAGTGCATCGCCTTTTTGCAACAGTTCAATAGAAATATTGTCGGGTGAGCGCACAAAAGCCATGTAGCCATCGCGCGGTGGGCGGTTGATCGTCACGCCGCCATCCATCAGTTTTTGGCAGGTTTCATATATGTTTTCGACACGAAAAGCCAAATGCCCAAAGTTGCGGCCTTCATCATACTCTTCAGGCTCCCAATTATAGGTGAGCTCAAGCTCTGCATCCGGCGTTTCAGGAGCGGCCAGGAATATCAGGGTGAATTTGC
>JBPCVX010000144.1:0-5497 GCA_051010095.1 Hyphomicrobiales bacterium | reverse complement strand
CATTAAAGCAAATCGAAACACCGACAACACAGGTTCCCTTTGAGAGTATTGCGGAAATGTTCGAATACGCAGCGGAGGAATTAGACAATCCGCACTTGGGGATACATGTTGCGGAACTGACAGATGTTCGCGAGTGGGGGTTGCACGTTTTTTGTGCCTATTGTGCAGATACATTACGCGAGACATTGATGCTGAAGTTGCGCCTTTATCCGCTGTTAACCAATGCGTATTCGATTGAGGTTGCAGATCAGGGGGATATAATTGAGGTGAAGTCAATTCCGGTCCGCCCCTCGTTTGATGCCTACGGTCAACTTGCAGAATTCGCGGATTTTGCAACGATGAAACTCTACCGGGCGTTAACTGGCGTGCACGTTGTGCCAATTGAAATGCAGTATTTTCATACCTCAAGCGGAGATCCTGCAGAATATATGCGGACCTTTGGCTGTCCAATTCTATTTGGTCAGGAAGATGATCGTATTTTGTACTCAAAAGAGACAATGGACCTGCCGGTTATATCCAAGGATTCGAAACTTCTACAGATTTTAATGCAGCACGCGGATTCAGTGCTGAGAAAAACTGATAAAGCAGGGTCTGATTTTGTTGGAGAAATTGAAAAGATAATGATGCGAAATCTCCCGAAAGGCCGTGCCAATATCAAGGCCATTGCCCGCGAACTGGGTATGAGTGAGCGGACTCTGGCGCGCAGGCTTGACGCACTTGAGCGCCCATTTATGAGTATTCTCGACAGAGTGCGGAGAGATCTCGCTTACAAGTATATAAGACAACCCGAGTTGCAACTCGCACAGATTGCTTTTTTACTCGGATTTTCAAATCAATCTTCATTCAACAACGCATTCAAGCGTTGGACCGGAAAAACACCCAAACAGGTTGTCTCGTAGCTGCGGGCGGTATGCAGTTTGGCGCGATCTCAACAGTATTTGGCGCCAATTCATATGAATTTGCATCATTACCAAATTAGATAGACCGCAGTATCACGGTCCGAACCGTAGTGTGCGCGAAAATCGCGGCATAAAATCGGGGAGCCAGGCTGTCGAGTTCGTCCAGCCGGCTACCTGATAGACAACAGCCCTACGCCACCAACTTAGAGGGGCAGGTGGAGTATGGGCTGTTGTCGCTACTTTTCGTGCATTAACAATAGCGCTGAGCACCAGGCCATTGCGCTTCGGTATATCGATCGCCATGGGCAAAGCCGATAGGTAGAATTTCGTCTATCCGCGCGAGATCTCGCTGCGAAAGAATAATATCAGCCGCCTCGGCATCTTCACTCAAATGTCGAGGAGAACGCGTTCCTGGAATTGCAAACATGTGCTCGCCTTGATGTAAAACCCAAGCGAGCGCCAGTTGAGAGGAAGAGACGTCTTTTTCGTGCGCAAACGCCTTGAACGGTGCGATGGCTTGCACATTGTAGGAGAAATTTGGCTCTACGAAACGTGGATTTTTTTTGCGAAAATCACTATCTGGAAATTCAGCTGGATCCAATTTCGATTCCGTAAAAACACCGCGACCAAGTGGGGAGAATGCCACGAAGGCGACACCATGATCTTTGCATGCGCGGATCATTCCCAAATCCGGCTGGCGCGTCCATAAAGAATATTCGCTTTGCACCGCCATGACTGGATGAATAGCTTGAGCACGCTTTAGTGTTGAGGGAGCGATTTCAGAAAATCCGATGCCACCAATCTTTCCTTCTTGCTTGAATTTGAGCAAGGTCTCCATAACGTCTTCGACTGGGCGTTCTTGTTCAAACCGATGCACATAAAAGAGATCGACGTAATCCAAACCAAGGTTTCTAAGCGACATCTCAAGGCGTGCACGCAAATGTTCTTCCGAATTGTCGAACACGCGCTCATTTGTTTCTGGTTCTCGGCGGATGGCAGCTTTTGTTGCTATTTTGAATGCGCCTGGTTTGTCTTTGATGAATGACCCAATTGCTTTTTCAGAAATGCCCATACCGTAAACATCTGCGGTGTCGAGGAAGTCAATTCCCACGTCTAGGGCTCTTGCGAGGGTTGCGTGGCTCTCGGCTTCATCAGTTGGACCATAGGCCCCTGCAAAACTCCAGCACCCGACCCCAATCGCGCTGACTTCTGGTCCGTTGTTTCCAAGCTTGCGTTTGTGCATAATTTCTCCGCAATTGCGTGTGTTGAATAGGAAACCTTTTGATAGCGTAATTCAGGAAAACAGCCAACGCGTTATAAAGTATTGCCATGTTCAATTTGATGTCAGTTTGTGCACTTGCCATTGTTTTGTCGATAGCCGGACAGAGCGGAACAAAGGCGTCGCAAAAGCCGCCGCTCAACAAAGCTTGGTCGGTGGACAGCCGTTTGAAGTCGAACGGTTTCAAGCGTGGTGACCCGATTTTGATTCGCATATTTAAGAAAGAGGCTGAACTTGAAATTTGGTTGAAGCGAAATGGCAAATATAGATTGTTCGATATCTACCCGGTATGCGCTTATTCTGGAGAATTAGGCCCCAAGCTCAAAGAAGGAGACCGTCAGGCACCAGAGGGTTTTTATGAGGTTTCGCTGAAACAACTCAATCCAAGATCGCGCTATTTTCTATCGTTCAATCTAGGTTTTCCCAATGCTTATGATAAAGCCCACGGTCGTACGGGGTCATACTTGATGGTGCATGGAAATTGCGAGTCTATTGGCTGTTATGCAATGACCGACCCCGGCATCAAGGATATCTACCATTTGGTGAAATCCTCTTTGGAAGCGGGGCAAAAGTCGGTTTCTGCCCATATATTTCCCTTCCGGATGACCAAACAAGCTATGGTCGAAGTGAAGGGGCACAAATGGGAAAGCTTTTGGAAAAATCTCAAACAGGGTCATGATTGGTTTGAGCGCGAACGAATTGCGCCGGGAGTTGCGGTGTGTGGGAAAAAGTACGTTGTGGGGCGAATCACTAACCTCAAAAACTGCACGAGAATTGAAGCGGATTAATAAACCTTTGCATAGATATCCTGCCGAAATGAAGCATTTTATATGGCGAAAAGTTGACCTAAATCGCCAAATTTGACGAATTTCTCCACAATGTTCGCAATTTTTTAGCACATTCATGCGCTAGATATCGTGTCAGTGATTATGTAAACTAGTAGCAGGCTGGGAAAGGTTAGTATCGTGCTCGATAAATGCACACACATTCTAAGAAAGCTTGCACAGCAGTTTTCGCGCCTCATGCCGGTTGAGAGACCACGGCCTGACTGGCGCTGCTGATGCATGGCTTTTTCGGTCAGGCCACATTTGACCGGGTATTAGGTCTGCTGTTACTGGCAGGCTTTGTGCTTGTCCGTATCTGGGACCCGGCGCCGGTGGAGATACTCCGGCTCAAGGGATTCGATTTTTTTCAGCAAATCAATCCTCGCCAAGTTGATGCCCACGTCGTTTCAATTGTTGATATCGATGAGGAGAGCCTTAATGCGTATGGTCAATGGCCGTGGGCACGCACGCGTATAGCCGATCTCGTCGAACGCACCGGTGAAGCAGGAGCTATTGCGATTGGGTTTGATATTCTGTTTCCAGAACATGATCGTCTATCGCCTCAAAACATGGCGGATGTGCTCGATGGTATTGGGGAACCATTAAAGCAACAACTCAAAGCGCTGCCCTCCAATGACGAGCAACTTGCAAACGCCCTTAAAACAAAGCGTGTTGTGTTGGGGCAGTCGGCCTACCACCGTGCAATTGAGCAGTGGCATTCAGGCGCAGTGACCAAAACGCCGCTTGCCTTGATCGGCCCCAACCCAGCGCAGTTTCTATATTCGTATCCTGGACTTATTCGAAACATTCCTGAACTGGAAAACGCGGCCAGTGGCAAGGGGTTAGTGACAATACGTCCCGAGGCAGATGGAGTGGTGCGCAGAGTGCCAGCTCTTATGCGCGCTGGTGATGTGATTTATCCGGCAATTTCGATCGAGCTATTAAGGGTGGCAACGGGCACAGATACGCTCATTGCAAAAAGTGATGAGACCGGCGTAACCGGTTTGGTTATTGCAGGTACGTCAATTCCCACAGACGGAAAGTCACGTATCTGGGTGAACTTTAGCCCTCATGATAAACGTCGCTATATTTCAGCAAAGGACGTCTTGGAAGGAAAGCTTCCAAAAGGCGCGTTGCGAAATAAGTTGGTGTTGTTTGGAACATCTGCGGTTGGATTGTTTGATTTGAAAGCGACGCCTCTCGACCCCGTCATGCCGGGCGTTGAAATACATGCCCAGATTATAGAAAATATTCTCACAAAATCGATGTTAACACGACCAAACTGGGCGATCGGCGCTGAATTGGTCATGGCGGTCGTTGCCTCTCTGGCAATGATCATTATCGTGCCAGTGGTTGGGGCGATGTTTTCGCTCATTGCGGGAGGAATTTTGGCGGGTGCTTTTGCAGCTGCTTCGGTTTACCTCTACACCCAAAAGGCTATGGTTTTGGACGTAACGTTCCCTCTAGCTGCCAGTTTTTCGGCCTTCATTCTCCTCGTGTTCCTGGGTTATTTTCACGAAGAGGCGAGGCGCCGACAAATTAGAGGTGCCTTCGGGCAATATTTATCACCAGCATTGGTGGATAAACTTGCGGCCAATCCTGATGATCTTGTGTTGGGTGGCGAGACTAAGGAGATGACTATTTTGTTTTCTGATGTGCGCGACTTCACTTCTATATCTGAGGGTTACAAAGAAAACCCGCAAGGTTTGACCGTGCTTATCAACCGCCTTCTCACCCCATTGTCGAAAGCGATTATCGATTTTCACGGTACCATCGATAAATATATGGGCGACAACATAATGGCGTTTTGGAATGCGCCCCTCGATGATTCCGATCATGCAAAAAATGCCTGCAATGCTGCACTCACCATGATGGAGAACCTCAAAGACGTGAACGCAAATCGTGCCCTCGAAGCAGCGGAGAATGGTGAAGAAGTAAAACCGCTGGAAGTCGGAATTGGCATCGGTACTGGTGAATGCGTTGTGGGCAATATGGGGTCTGATTTGCGGTTTGACTACACTGTAATGGGCGATGTTGTGAATGTATCTTCGCGACTTGAAGGCCAGTCACGCCCCTACGGCGTGATTGCGATTGTGGCAGAGCGCACGATGGAGCGAGCCGGGGAAGAGTTTGCACTGCTGGAAATCGACCGAATTCGCGTAAAGGGCAAGCAAGAACCAGAAAAAATATTCACACTGATTGGTGATGAAAACGTGCGTACGGGCAGTGATTTCGTGACGCTTCATGAAGCACAACGCAATTTCTTAAAGTATTACCGTGCACAGAAATGGAAGGAAGCGCGCGAGGAAATTGACCGCTGCCGCGTGCCTGCGGAGCGGCTTGGCATTGGTGGGCTTTATAATGTGTACGCGGCCCGTATCGCAGAATTTGAAAATGACCCTCCACCAAAAGATTGGGAAGGGGTGTACGTGGCGCGGATGAATTAGAGATCGACCATCTTAAGCGCTGCGAGTTTTCGATTTTGAGGAATATGT
>JBPCVX010000143.1:0-4356 GCA_051010095.1 Hyphomicrobiales bacterium | reverse complement strand
GATATTCGATCAACGTATCTGCATCGACAAACTCGTTCTCCACCAGCGGTTTGGCTTCATGCTGGGGAACATGGCATTGGGTGCAAAAGTAACGCCTCGCCGAAATCGACGCCAAGAACTGGCCGTCCCTGTCCATGAAGTGGGTGACCGAGACCATTGGAGCTTGGCTGTCGCCAATCGCTTTACGTGAATGGCACTCCATGCATTGGTTTACCCTCACGTTCAATTGATAATCCTCGATCTTGTGCGGGATCACAGGCGGTTGTTCAGGGTAATTGCGCACCTTGCGAATATCGTCATTAGCTTGCGGGGTCATGCGCGGGGCAGATTCCGTATCCGCCAATGGCGCTTTTCGCAGGGTGGTTATTGGCTTTCCAGCGGCTATCGCAAGTGTGCTGAGCGCAAACAGAAGGCAGAATGCAGTGATAAG
Source organism: Hyphomicrobiales bacterium (assembly GCA_051010095.1). Classification (GTDB taxonomy): domain Bacteria; phylum Pseudomonadota; class Alphaproteobacteria; order Rhizobiales; family CAJQND01; genus CAJQND01. The sequence goes on along the minus strand of JBPCVX010000143.1, from coordinate 3,926 downwards.
TTTTTTCATGGCTACACCTTCTCCAGTTTAACGGCACATTTTTTAAAATCAGTCTGCTTAGAAATTGGATCGGTTGCATCCAAGGTCACTTTGTTGATGAGCTGGCTTGCATCAAACCACGGCACAAATATTAGACCTTTCGGCGGTTTGTTGCGGCCGCGCGTCTCGATCCGGGTAACCATTTCGCCGCGTCGCGATTTCACTTTCACCTCGTCACCGCGTTTCATGCCAAGGCTTTCCGCATCGTCGGGATGTATGAAGCACACAGCGTCAGGAAACGCCTTGTAGAGCTCTGGCACCCGTTCGGTCATAGATCCCGAATGCCAATGTTCCAGCACGCGCCCTGTTGACAGCCAGAATGGATATTCATCATCGGGGCTTTCTGCCGGCGGTTCATAGGGCAGTGCAAAAATGATTGCGCGGCCATCAGGCTTTCCATAAAACTCAAACTCCTTGCCCGCAGTCACATAAGGATCAGAACCTTCACGGAAACGCCAAAGTGTTTCCTTGCCATCGACGACCGGCCAACGCAGCCCACGCTCCTTGTGATAAGTGTCAAAGGGCGCAAGATCGTGCGCCTTTCCCCGGCCAAAGGCTGCATATTCTTCGAACAAGCCCTTCTGCGCATAAAACCCAAAATCTTCAGCTTCGTGATTTTCATACCCTTGCTCGATATCGGATACGGGATAAGCATCCACCTGCCCGTTGGCATAAAGCACCTCAAACAAGGTCTTGCCCTTATAGTCAGGATTTGCGTCTAACAACTCCTTTGGCCACACTTCATCGGTCGTGAAGCGCTTGGAAAATTCCATCAACTGCCACAAATCAGATTTACTTTCACCCGGCGCATCAACAAGCTGGTGCCAGAACTGGGTGCGCCGTTCCGCGTTTCCATAAGCCCCTTCTTTCTCAACCCACATTGCTGTGGGTAAGATCAAATCGGCTGCTTGCGCAGTGACCGTTGGATAAGCATCTGAAACGACGATGAAGTTTTCGGGGTTACGATACCCAGGCAGCCCCTCTTCCATCATGTTTGGGGCGGCTTGCATATTATTGTTCACCTGCACCCAATAGGCGTTGAGCTTGCCATCTTTCAGCATGCGGTTTTGCAACACCGCATGATAGCCTGGCTTGGGCGGAATTGTGCCCGCAGGAAGTTTCCAGATTTTTTCAGCAATCTTACGATGCTTCTCGTTCGACACCACCATGTCGGCAGGCAAACGGTGTGAGAACGTACCCACCTCCCGCGCCGTACCGCAAGCAGAAGGTTGACCTGTAAGAGAGAACGGGCTGTTGCCAGGTTCTGAAATCTTACCCGTTAGTAGATGGATGTTGTAGATCAGATTGTTGGTCCACACGCCGCGGGTGTGTTGATTGACGCCCATTGTCCACAGCGACATGACCTTCGTGTCGGGATCAGCATAAAGCTCAGCCAATGCCTCTAAGCGTTCTGCCGGCACGCCAGACATTTTAACCGCTTTCTCCAGAGTATATTCTGAAACGAACTTCGCGAAATCTTCAAAACTCGCCTCTTTAGAGCCACCCACTTTGTCATTGTTAGCAGCAGCTTGTTCAAGCGGATGTTCTGGACGCAATCCGTAGCCAATATCTGGATTTCCAATGCGGAAGTTCGTGTGCTTCTCGACAAATGCCTTATTCACCTTGCCCGATTGAATGATGTGGTTGGCGATATAGTTGAGGATCACCATGTCCGTCTGCGGCTCAAACACCATAGGAATATCGGCCAGATCGAAGCTACGATGCTCAAATGTTGATAGCACAGCAACCTTCACGTGATCTGCGCTCAACCGGCGGTCCGTAAGTCTGGTCCAAAGAATCGGGTGCATCTCGGCCATGTTCGAACCCCAAAGTACGAATGCGTCGGCGGCTTCGAAATCATCGTAACACCCCATCGGCTCATCGATGCCAAAGGTGCGCATAAACCCACCCACAGCAGATGCCATGCAATGGCGTGCGTTAGGGTCAATATTGTTTGAACGGAAGCCTGCCTTCATCAATTTCGATGCTGCATATCCTTCCCAAACAGTCCATTGACCAGAGCCAAACATGCCCACGGAGGTTGGGCCTTTTTCCTTCATGGCTTTTTTGAACTTTTCGGCCATGACATCAAAAGCTTCATCCCAGGAGACCGGCTCGAACTCGCCGTCTTTTGCATATTTTCCGTCTCTCTTGCGCAACAGCGGCTGGGTGAGCCGATCTTTGCCATACATTATTTTAGAGAGAAAATAGCCCTTCACACAGTTGAGCCCGCGATTAACCGGCGAGAGAACGTCGCCGTGCGAGGCAACAATGCGTCCCTTTTTTGTAGCCAGCATTACGGAACAGCCTGTACCGCAAAAACGGCAGGGCGCCTTGTCCCATTTCAACCCGATCTTTTCGGCATTGGTCTCCACATTAGACGCCTCGGCCAACTTAGGTAGACCGGCAGCGCTTGCGGCGGCGGCAATGGCACTTGCTTTAATATACTCTCTGCGCGTCATTTTCATGAAGTCACCTCAACTGTCGGATTTTGGGTAGAAGCGCGCTCTACCTCTATGGTTTCATCTAAAGTTTCATCGTCATCAATGTGGTGATAGACAAGCACCGCACTCACTACGCCGGTCATTGCTTGTATCGTGGAAATATTTTCGGTGACTTCGCCTAAGTCTACCGTTTCAAATCCCACAATCAACTTGCCCCGATCCCCTTCGCCATGCACTTCCGCACTAGACATCTCGAGGATAGCGTTCTGAATTTTTTCCGCGTGGTCAGGCTGCACCTGCACCACTATCGATGTGAAATGCACTTCACCCATGGCCCTCTCCCGAAGCAACAAGCGCGTTCACCGGGCAGACCAACACGCATTCACCGCATAATGTGCAAGCATCTTCATCAATGCTCGGAATCGACTTGCCCCCAAGCTGCAACCGAAAACGGATAGCCTGCGGGTCACATGCATCTTCGCAAATTCGGCACGCAATCGACCGCTGGGCAAGGCAGTTCTCTAGTACCTTTAGTCCCTGTGGCTTGCCAGCACTCCCCAAAAGCAGCGCTCTGCGTGATATGTCAGATTCAACGCTCAAAATTTATGCCCAGTTTTGGCGTTTGATAAGGAAAACAGCTAACTGCCAGGAGGCCCCTGAATAAGCTGCATCATCCACACCAAAAAGCCATATCCCCCCACTGCCCCCACGGCGAGTGCTGGAATAATTACGAAAGTCACTAATAAAAAGGTGATTATCTCATCTGAGCGCGTTGGAGCAGCGATTTCAGTTTTGTCGTTCATAATTGTGCAGGACCACTCGCTTGAATCAACTTCTTATAAAAAGACTGGATTTATGTCTCTCGTGCAAGACAATAAGTGTTTTTTTCGCCATCTTGTTTGATTTACGTCAACTTCAGCAGAATTGGCCCCAACCAAACACCTCTAAAGTACATTTTTTCATCCATTCGCAATTTCTTTAACTTTGGCCCAATGGGCTGGGTAACTTTCTCACAGGCGACTGAAACCAAGCAGCAATGGCACCTCCATTGCGGGGCTTGCGGTCATCTTGTTTTGTGGAAGCCAGCAGAGTGGGCTTTAGGTGAAGAGCTTTTGGAAATGCAGGTCACCATTCCAGACATTGAACGCCGTCTAAAATGCACGAAATGCGGCGAAAGCAATCGCACCCCTCCCGCCTATGCCACAATTCGTGCCTTCAATTCATATGCCCCGAGCGGCCCCGTTAGCCCACGGCCTGACTGGCGCTCTAAATAACAAAACGCCCACTCACAAAGAGCGGGCGTTTGTGCGCTAAAAGCTTGAAAGTGCGCTTCTCAGCTATGCTGACTGCTTCCGCCGGCGTGCCATTATACCAAGACCAGCAAGACCAGTCAGGAAGAACGCAAGCGGTGCAGGAATTGGAATTGTTGCTACTGAATTGTAA
>JBPCVX010000142.1:0-16591 GCA_051010095.1 Hyphomicrobiales bacterium | reverse complement strand
GCTTTCACCACATCCGGGTTGACGGCAAATCCACAGTCGACAGCGCAAGTGATTTTTTCAATTTTCACCTCACCATCTGCATTTACCGAAACTTCGGCAACTTCCGCCACATAGGAATTAAACGACTTGTGCACAGCCACGCCACGGGCGCGGCCTTTAGGAAGTTTATCTCCCCAGCCGGCCTTTTCGGCAGCCAGCTTAAGCACACCTGTAAGGCGCTTTTGATCAGCACCATCGCCTGACAGCAATGCCAGACGGTAATCTACAGGATCTTGGCCCGCTGCCTCTGCCGCCATGTCCATCATGCTTTCCATTACATAAGCGGTGTGCGTGTGACCCACAGAACGCCACCACAAGACGGGTGTTGCGGTTTCGAAATCACTTAACCCAACACTCATATTGCCGATCGCATAAGGCGCATCTGCAATGCCCTCCACAGAAGTGTGGTCAACACCATCATTAACAGAAAAACTTTCAAATGGCGTTCCCTTCATAATGGGCTTTGCAGCAATGCGGTGATCCCACCCGGTGATGCCGCCTTTATCATCCAGGGCAATCTTAACCCGGTGGGCGGCCATGGGCCGGTAGAAACCACCAGCAATATCGTCTTCCCGGCTCCACACGAACTTTACAGGGGTTTTACCGCCAAGCAGCGCAAACACCAGCGCAGCTTCCGCATGATAATCAGAACCTGGATTTGCCCGGCGGCCGAAAGATCCACCGGCAAGAACGGTTTTCACCTCAACTTGTTCAGGCTTGAGCTGCAAGATCGCTGCCGGTACAGCTTGCGTGAGCGTCGGGAACTGGCAGCCATCATAAATACGCACGCCATTTTCCGTCGGCTCGATCACACAATTGAGTGGTTCCATCGGAGCATGGGCCAGGAACGGGAACACAAACTCCCCTTCAATGGTTTTTGCCGCACCCTCCAAAGATTTCGCGACCGCCATGCGATCAGTACCCTTTCGGGCCTCGAATTGAGGTTTATCAAGCAAGTTCAGATGCTCAGCCACAATTTCATCGGTCGAACGAGTTTCCGCATTGGAGAGATCCCATTCGGCTTCAATGGCGTCGCGCGCCTGCAATGCAGCCCAGGTAGACTTGGCATAAACGGCAACGCCTGCGTTGTTCGGCATCGCCTTCGCATCCACAAAGCCTTTTATCTCTTTCGCTGCATCGGCTTTAAACGATTTCAAAACGCCGCCAAAATTTGGGCTGCGCTTGAGCACTGCGTAAACCATGCCAGGCACTTTCACATCCATTGCAAAAATACCTGAACCGTCAGTTTTCATGGCGCTGTCTTTGCGCGGGAGCGTAACCCGGCCGATGAGCTTAAAGTCTTTTGGATCTTTAACGGCAGGCTTTTCAGGCGCTTTCATGGCTGCTGCTTGCGCTGCCATCTCACCAAAATGAGCCTGCTTACCTTCAGCTTTCAGCATGCCGTTTTCAACAGCAACATCCGCTGCTGAAATGCCCCATTCCTTGGCGGCAGCTTCCACCAGCATGGCACGTGCCGCAGCACCTGCCTGGCGGTATTGCATGAACGAGTTGGCAACCGAGGTTGAGCCGCCCGTGCCTTGCGCCTTGAAGAACAGATTGGCGTAAACCGGTGTGTTAGCAGGAGCGAAATCAACCACCACCTTTTCCCAGTTTGCATCTAGTTCTTCTGCAACAAGAGTAGCAAGGCCTGTCGAGGTGCCTTGGCCCATTTCAAAATGCTTGGCAATGATGGTTACCACGCCATCAGGCGCAATTTTAACAAACGGGTTAAAGCTTGCAGCCATACCATCGCCGGCAGCGAGTGCGCCGCTTACATTAAAACCAACGGCAAAGACAGCACCTGCTGCAGCGGCACCTTTTAAAAACGATCTGCGTGATGTTTGGATGGTCATGATCAGCCCTCCATCTTTTCAGCGGCCAAATGAATGGCCGCGCGAATGCGGTGATAGGTGGCACAGCGACATGCATTGCCGCTCATATATTCGTTGATGTCATCATCGCTCGGTTTGGAATTCTCGGTCAGCAGGCCGATTGCAGACATAATCTGGCCCGACTGGCAGTAACCACACTGCACAACGTCCAGTTCGCGCCAAGCATCGCGTACTGCCATAGCTTGCTTGCTCTCAACGCCTTCAATCGTGGTGATCTTGCTGTCTGCTGCATCTTCAACGAATGTTTGGCACGAGCGCACAGGCTCGCCATCCAAATGCACAGTGCAAGCACCGCAAGACGCAACACCGCACCCAAACTTGGTGCCGGTCATATCTAATTCATCGCGCAGCACCCATAATAAGGGTGTTCCTTCTTCGGCTTCGACCTTATGGGTCTTGCCATTTACTGATAATGTGAAAGCCATGGTGTTCGCCTCCCCTTGGCTTGAAGTGAAAAAAGTAAACTATACAGTGTAGTGTAACAGAACGTTTGCAAAGGTAAACGCAGGAGTTTACATTTAGATCACAAAACGCTATTCACAATCACGTCAGGTATGGAGTTTTCCACCAAATGAGCGTCACTGAACAAAAGCGCGAGCAGATTATTGATGCTGCGGTTGCCGAGTTTCAGGAACGCGGATTTTCTGGCGCCAGCATGGACCGGGTGGCCTGCCAGGCGGAGGTGTCTAAGCGCACAGTTTACAATCACTTTGAAAGCAAGGAGGTCTTGTTTAAGGCTATCCTCAACTTGATGGTGGATGAAATGTCAGCCGCATTGAACACTGTGCGGTTTGAGCCAGACATTGCCATCGAAAAGCAACTTCACGACATCGCTTGGGTCGAAGGTCGTCTCCTCACATCACCCTCGTTTATGAAACTGGCGCGCCTCGTGGTCAGTGAAACAACTCGCGATGCCGCATTGGCGGAGGACATGAATAAGCGCATGGAGAAGCTGCACGTGTTTAATCATTTCTTCGCTGCAGCTCATAAGGCCGGCATGCTGAATGCGCCTGATGAAGCAACAGCGGCCGAACAATTCGTCGCATTGATCAAGTCGCGGGCATTCTGGCCGGTTATCTTTTCTGGTGTTCCCGTCACCAAGTCCGAGATGGAAGATATCATCTCCAACACGGTCAACACCTTCCTCAAAGCCTACGGAAAGGCTTGAACGTTTTATTTACCACGCCACTTTATGGTCAAATCTGTCACCAAATAATCTTATTTCAGCAAAACTGCTGCCAGTTTTGCTTGTCAATCTGTGATCATCAAATCAGATAGAGTTGGAAGCGAGACAGTAAAATGCGTGGGTTGAAGAAAAAGAACAGATCACTGTTGACCAAAATGCGTGTTGGCCTCGCTGGTCTTGCTGGCGTTTATACCTTGGTGACCGCAGGTTTGATTGCTGTAAGCGGCTCGGCACATTCAGCACCTTATGGCTCTTTGGCGGATGCGTCTCAGAATACGGTCGCTATCGTGCTTATCAGCACCCTCTTTTGTGTCACTGCTGTGCTGTCATGGGCATTCATGAACCATCTCGCCGATACTGCAAGCAGCCGCTCTCCTAAGCGCAAAATCTGAAACAAGGGTTTTAGCTCTGCACCTGTGTGGTGTCAGACACCGTTACGGAATGGTCAACTCCATCCAGGCCATAGTGCACGCATCCATATGCATTACGCACCCTCCTAAAGCAGGTGAGTTCCAAGCGTTTGATGCGGTTTTCGATGTTTGCGACGCGGCGGCGCATTTGCGCTGACGACGTTGCTTTTTCACTCATGTTGGTCAGCATTGGTTTCCCCCAGCCCCAAATGAACCGGCCCAAAGCGTGCATTTTTATGGTTAAGAAAGTGTAAAGCCGAAATTTGGGCTCCGAAATCAGAACTGCAATCCGCCCTCAGAACCCTCATTAAAACCATCGGAAACCCCAGAACTATCGCGCCCCTGAGTGTCACTACCACTTGGAGTTTCTTGATTGGCACCAAGGCATGTTCTGATTGTTGGCTTTGGTGCACGGATTGAACGGATCAGCGGATATTGATCAAGCATGAAGAATGCCGCACGTTCGATGTTGTTGTTGCCAAGAATCCGCGCGCTCAACCCGCGACCTGTTGTAAACTGGCCAGAGGGACTTACGCGCACAGTATCGCAGCGGTTCTTCAAGGTGCGGCACTGACCGCGCCGGTTGCACACATCTGAAGCGCCGCGCAGAAGAACCACAATTGTTTCGCCTCCGCGCCCTACATACCCATCTATCTTCGTTCCACGCACACCAATGGTCGATGCGGGTGTGACAATTTTGTAGCGCCGTGCTGGCAAACTGCCCGTGACAAAGCGGAAAGCGCCGCGGGATGCGCGAAACACAACATTCCCCGAAGACGCGCCAGCATAGACAAACTTATCAAGCACGGCTGATGCGCCACAACCGACCACAAATCGCGTGCCATCTTTGAAAACCAGCTGGGCAGAAGAGTTTACGCGCGCGGAAATGCGCTCGTTACGGAACACAGCATCACCACGGGATAACTTTCGTTTGCTGCTGGCAAGGGTGCCAGTGACATTGTTGACGATCTTACGAGCATCGCCAATCTGCTCAGCCGCTTGAGCGGGCGTCTCAGCGCACATGGCCAAAAGAAGCGCACTCAAAACAGAGACACCAGCAATTTTATTTACAGATAAAAGTCGCAGCATATTGCTTTTCCCAGTTATCCGCCCGCCACGTACGAGAAGCATTTATAGAGTAACCGACATGAACCACTGATGAAAGAGGCACGTTTGATAAGGACTGCTGTCACTTTATGTCAGTAGGTCTCTTCCATCACCGCGCAGCAAGTCTATATTGAACGATATGAGTGATACACCACACGACGGATTCGCCGAAGCCCCTGCAGCACGCCTGCGGCCAGACCCCGCTGCTGCTATGCCTGCGGGTGGGCTTGGCGCGTTGCGTCCTGACCTATCAGAGCTGCCCACGGTCGAAGGATTTGTGCCCCATCGACCGGACCGTCCCGAGAAAATGGAAGGCAGTCATAAGCTTAAGATTGTCGCCGAATATGCCCCAGCAGGAGACCAGCCAACAGCAATCTCTGAGCTGGTGGGGGGCGTTAACGAGAAAGAACGCGATCAGGTTCTGCTTGGTGTCACTGGTTCGGGTAAAACCTTCACCATGGCGCAAGTCATTGAGCAAACCCAGCGCCCCTCTCTCATTCTGGCGCCCAACAAGACACTCGCCGCCCAGCTTTACGGAGAGTTCAAGAGCTTCTTCCCTGAAAACGCGGTGGAATATTTCGTTTCTTATTACGACTATTACCAGCCGGAAGCCTATGTGCCGCGCTCAGACACTTACATCGAAAAAGAAAGTTCGGTGAACGAGCAGATCGACCGCATGCGCCACTCCGCCACCCGCGCTTTGCTGGAACGTGACGATGTGATCATCGTGGCGTCTGTATCTTGCATTTACGGCATTGGCTCGGTGGAAACGTATTCCGCTATGACCTTTCAGGTGAGCCTGGGCGATCGGTTTGATCGCAATCAACTTCTGGCTGATCTGGTTTCTCTGCAATACAAGCGCAACGATCAGGCCTTTCAACGCGGCACCTTCCGCGCCCGCGGCGATACGGTGGAAGTGTTTCCCGCCCACTTGGAAGACCGCGCCTGGCGCATATCCCTGTTTGGCGACGAAGTGGAAGACATCACCGAATTTGACCCGCTGACGGGGCACAAGACTGATAAACTGAAGCAGGTAAAGTTTTACGCCAATTCCCACTATGTGACACCCAAACCTACTTTGCAGCAGGCGGTGAAACAGATACAGGCTGACCTGAAGGTGCGCCTTGAAGAATATAATGCAGCTGGGCGCATCCTGGAGGCCCAGCGCCTTGAGCAGCGGGTGCGGTTCGACGTGGAGATGATCACAGCCACCGGCGCCTGTGCGGGCATCGAAAACTATTCACGCTATCTCACCGGGCGTGCACCCGGCGAACCACCGCCCACATTGTTTGAATATCTGCCAGATAATGCGCTTGTGTTCGTGGACGAAAGCCATGTCACCGTGCCCCAGCTTGGCGGCATGTTCAGAGGCGACTTCAACCGCAAAGCAACTCTGGCGGAATATGGCTTCCGCCTGCCCTCATGCATCGACAACCGTCCATTGCGCTTTGAGGAGTGGGATGCCATGCGCCCGCAATCCATCTATGTGTCTGCCACACCGGGCGGTTGGGAGATGGAGCGCACGGGTGGTGTATTCGCCGAACAGGTCATCCGCCCGACGGGGCTTATCGATCCGGAAGTGGAAATTCGCCCGGTTACAACCCAGGTGGATGATCTGATCGCGGAATGTCGCGAGATAGCCGCGCGCAGCCAGCGGGTGCTGGTGACCACACTTACCAAGCGCATGGCGGAAGATTTAACCGAATATATGCACGAGCAAGGCATTCGTGTGCGCTATATGCATTCTGATATCGACACGCTGGAGCGCATCGAGATTATCCGCGATCTGCGCCTGGGCACATTTGATGTGCTTATTGGCATCAACCTGCTGCGTGAGGGGCTGGATATTCCCGAATGTGCGCTTGTCGCCATTCTGGATGCGGATAAGGAAGGTTTCCTGCGCTCTGAAACCTCGCTCGTTCAAACCATTGGGCGTGCTGCGCGTAATGTGGATGGCCGGGTCATTCTCTATGCTGATAAAATCACCGGCTCCATGGAGCGCGCGATTTCAGAAACTGATCGCCGCCGCGAGAAACAACAAGCCTATAACAAGACCAATAACATTACGCCTGAATCCATCCGCCGCGATATCGCTGATATTCTCAACAGTGTTTATGAACGTGATCATGTGCAGGTGGATGCAGGCTTCGCTGAAGATGGATCTGGCCCACTGATCGGCCATAATCTCGAAACCGTTGTCGAAGACCTTGAAAAGCGTATGCGCGACGCCGCCGCCAATCTTGAGTTTGAAGAGGCCGCCCGCCTGCGTGATGAGATCAAGCGCTTACAAGACACTGAATTGCTGGTGTCAAACGATCCCCTTGCCCGCCAGGCGCGGGTTGAGCGCGAGGCCGGAAGCTATGAGGGCGCGCGCAAATATGGCGCGGCCGCCAACATGCCCACCGACCGCAACAGACCGCATAAACCTGATCTTGACGAGATGACCGTGGGCCGCACGGAAAAACCCGTGGGACGACGGAAGCCGAAGAGGCGGCGCTAACCCCCTACCCCCCGAACCAATCGAGCAGGGTTTTGATCACCACCGCATTGGTGACATCCACGAAGAAGGCCGAAACCAGCGGCAGGATGATGAACGCCATCGGGGCGGGCCCGTGGGATTTGGTGACAGCCGTCATATTGGCTATGGCCGTGGGGGTTGCGCCCATGGCAAAGCCGCCGAAGCCTGCACTTAAAACCGCTGCCTGATAATCACGCCCCATAAGCGGGAACAACACAAAGAAGATGAAGGCAAGTGCCGCCAGGGTTTGCAGCGCAAGAATGATCATCAGCGGCCCAGCAAGGCCAGCGATAGTCCATAGCTGCATGCTCATCAGCGACATTGCGAGAAACAGGCTAAGCGAGAAATCAGACACCAGGGCGAGTGAACGGGTGCGCGCGGGCCACGGCAGATTAGGTGCCACCAGCGGCACCACATTCGACAGCACTATGCCCGCCAGCAGGCAGGTGACGAACAAGGGCAGCTTGAAGCCTGCCGCCTCAAGCGCCTCGTTTGCCATGAAGCCCAGAATAATCGCCACATGCAGGGCAAGGATAACCAGCATCAGGTTGACATGGGTAACACCTTCTTCAGTGTGACTATCATGGGGAAGACCAACCATGGGCGTTGCTTCTTGCTCGCTTGACGTTAGGCCGTTGCACGAGATGAGAAACTGCGCGATAGGCCCGCCAATCAAGCTGGCAATGACCAGGCCCAGGGTCGCGCAGGCCACGCCCACTTCAAGCGCATTGGGCACGCCGTGATGGGTCGCGATTTCCGGTGCCCAGGCAATGGTTGTGCCGTGCCCGCCAATCAGCGAGGCAGAACCGCCCAGAATGCCCAATGCATATGGCTGACCCAGCCCAAGCGCTGCCGAGATGCCGACGATATTCTGCACCACGATAAAACCAAGCGTGAGCACCAGCATGATCGCAAGCGGCCGCCCGCCTTTGATCAGATCGGAAAGCTTTGCGTTCAGCCCGATGCCGGTGAAGAAATACACCAGCAACGCATCACGCGCATCAAGCTCATAGGCGATCTCGACACCGAAGATGAGGTAAAGCCCAAGAGCAAATGCAGCTGCGATGAGGCCGCCAGTGACCGGTTCTGGAATGTTATAAAGACGCAAGAAAGAAATCTTGCGATTAATCTGCATGCCCATCAGAAAAACAATGATGCCAATTGTTACCGCGATAAACTCTGGCACTGCTAGCGAATGCACCGATGGTTCGCTCATTCCACGTCCCCAGCCAAGAAAATCCTTTACCCAGAATAAAGTCTTTGCTTGCCAACTCCAATCACCTTTTGGAACAATAGACATGAAATTTGGAGGGGACAGGGATGGCGTATAAGATTGGCAGCAGAATTGCCATTGCAGCAACAGTGATCGTTTTATCTATCCATAATGTCAGCGCACATGATCCTGATGTGGAAGCGAAGTTACGCGACGCCAAAGCATGTGTTGAATGCAATTTGGCTGGCGCCGATCTCAGCAATGCGGATTTATCAGGGACAGACCTTACTGGCGCCATCTTGCGAGGTGCCAACTTGAATGGCGCAAACTTGAGTGGTGCCACCCTGACCGGCGCAAAAATGGAAGGCGCGCAGCTTGAGAAAGCGAACCTGTCTAAAGCCAGAATGAAAGATGTTGATTTGGCCGGAGCCAACCTGAGTTATGCAAATTTCGCAGGGTCGGATCTGGAAGATGCCGACATGTCTGGCACAGATAGTGTGTATGTAGATTATACCGGCGCAAACCTGAAAAAGACCGATATGGCAGGTGCAGACGTGAGTTTCGCCAAGTTTGTTGGTGCCGATGTGACCGACGCTATTCTCGATGGTGTAGATCTTGAAGGTGCTAATTTCGACGGCACCATCGGTTTCATGCCATAGAATTTTTCGGGCTAGCTTAACCCTTGCAGGAAGGGGTTTGTTTTGCGCTCATGGCCGATTGATGAACCTGGCCCGTGGCCGCATAAAAAGCTCACGTCATCACCCAACGGCAAAATATGATCGCGAATCGAATTGAGTAGGTCTTCATGGTTGCCGCGTGGCAGGTCAGTACGCCCAATGGAGCCACGAAACAGAACGTCACCGACGATCGCAATCTTGGCCTCCTTTTGATAGTACACCAGAGATCCTGGACTATGGCCCGGACAATGGAAGACTTGCCAATCTGCCCCCGCCATTTTGAGCACATCTCCGTGGTTCATCCATTTATCGGGCTTAACATTTTCAGCATCAGTAATGCCATATTCAGCACCCGACTGCCGCAAACTCTCAAGCAGAAAATTGTCATCTTCGTGCGGGCCTTCAAGCGGCACACCTAGTTTTTCGCGCAAGGCATGGGCCCCACCTGCATGATCAATATGCCCGTGGGTCAGCACGATTTTCTTCACAGTGATGCCCGCTTTATCCACCGACGCCAAGATGTTCTTCACATCACCGCCCGGGTCAATCACAACGCCTTCTGTTGTGCCGCGATCCCACAGCAAGGTGCAATTTTGCTGCAATGGGGTTACGGGAATAATCCCAGCTTGTAGTTTTAGGGGGCTGGAAGGGCCATCATCCATAATCGCGTTCTTTCAAATCATGTTCTAGGGTCTGTGGTTAGCGCAATTCTTGGCCTGCGCAAAACGATTTTTCTTCAAAGCATCACCCATGCCTGATAGTTTCTGGTGCCAATAATGACAGGAGAGCGGAATGACCACCAATACAATGCTGAAACTGGCTTCACGCCCCAAGGGTATGATTGTTCACGACGATTTCGAACTCGCGAGCGGTCCTGTGCCAGAGCCAGGTGATGGCGAATTCGTGGTCAAGGTGGAAATACTCTCACTAGACCCGGCGATGCGGGGATGGGTGAACGAGGGCAAATCTTACGTGCCACCGGTCGGCATTGGCGAGGTTATGCGCGCGCTCGCGGGTGGCACTGTGATCGCGTCCAAGCACCCGAAATTTTCAGAAGGTGACACTGTATATGGCCTGTTCGGCGTGCAGGAATATGCGCTGTCTGATGGCCAGTCGGTTACAAAAATCGACCTGAGCGCAGCAAGCCTTGCCGATTGGATGGGCGGGCTCGGCATGCCCGGTATTACCGCCTATTTCGGCCTTCTAGATGTAGGCCAGCCGAAAGAGGGTGACATGGTTGTCGTCTCTGCCGCATCAGGTGCCGTCGGCTCAATCGTTGGGCAAATTGCCAAACTGAAGGGCTGTAAGGTTGTTGGCATTGCAGGCGGGCCAGAGAAATGCGCCTATGTGACCGACACCCTCGGGTTCGATGCGTGCATTGACTACAAGCAAGACAATATTGTTGAGGCACTGGCCGAACATTGCCCCGATGGCATTGATGTGTATTTCGAAAATGTCGGCGGCGAAATTTTTGATGCCGTGCTGTCGCGCATGAATATGTTTGGCCGCATCTCTGTGTGTGGGATGATTTCTGCCTATAATGCCACGTCCGCCCCTGAAGGCCCTAAGAACCTGAGGTTTATCCTGGTCAACCGGCTCACTATGCGCGGCTTCATCGTGTTTGATTTCTTTGACCGCTATCCTGAAGCGATCAGCGCGCTGTCGGATTGGAACAAGCAGGGCCTTATCAAGTTCCGCCAAGACGTGCGCGAAGGTGGGGTGGAAGCTTTTGTAGACACACTCAATCTGCTGTTCACCGGAGGCAATAACGGCAAGCTGGTTCTGAAGGTTTAGGCGCTATTCCGCTGCTTGGGTGCGTTCAGCGGGTATGAGCCCGTTGATCTCGAGAAATCGCGTGAAGAGCTTGCGTGAATTATGGTTTGCTTCTGGTAAATACTTGCGTGCATCAGCGATAAACCGCTCATGTGCGCCCTCGCCGCGCATTTTTTCCATATCTTCGATGCACTCACGCATGGTCAGCCAGGAATCAACCCGCTCAACAGTCGCTTCTGCATGAAACTGGATTGAGACGGCAGATGTGCCCAAGCTCATCGCCTGCACCGCGCAATTGGCAGACTTAGCGAGCACGCTTGCCCCCTTGGGTGGCGCGGTTACTTCGGCTGTGTGCCATTGCACCCAGCGCGATGTTTCTGGAAAAACCGAAAAAACGTCATCTTTTGCAGCCGCTTGCGTGGCGGTCACTTTAATTAATCCAAGTTCGTCATGTTCGGCCGGTCCGGCCGCACCACCCATTACTTCTGCCAGAAGTTGATGACCGAAACACACGCCAAAATAAGGTTTGCCCAAATCCTCCACCCACTGGCGAATGGCGCGCTTTTCTTCTTTCAACCAGGGAAACTTGTCTTCCTGCCAAACCTGCTGCGAAGCGCCCATCACAAGCATTAGATCATGGCCTGCATCCAGCGGAATTGTTTCCCCCCTGTTCAGCATCACACAATCATAGGCAATTTCATACTCGCGTAAAAAGTCACCCAACAGGCCAGGGCCCTCTCCATCAAGGTGCTGCAAAACAACCGCGCGCATCATAACCTCTTATGCTTTTGAAAGGTTTCGTTAACACCACATTGACCTAATGCTAACCAATTTTTCAATCCCCAGAAGCATTTTCTGACAAAATATGAGATAAGAAATCATGGCTGGGTTCTTTACAAAGATTATGGGCAGACGCTTCCGCTCAGAACGCCGCGCAGCGATGTGGTTCGCAGGTGGCTTCGTGGTTGCGATGTTTGCGGGTCAAATACTTGACGAGCGCCATTGCACGTTTGATGGTGCTCACGACAAGCCGTTCCTTAACTGGCTTGGACGGTTATGCTCAGATATTCGCGTTTCAAGCGATGACCTTTCAACAAATGGCGCATCTGTAACGGTTCCCCGCAAGGGCGCACTGCAGAACATGTTTAAAATTCCCGACTAGCCTATCTCACTGGTGGCATGACCAATTGCTTGGCGCGGCATTGTCTGCGCTCATTGTCTCCACATGCCTGTGGTTCGCCTTCTTTTGAAAAGCAAATCCGCAGTTCCCGCAGCACCCCACGATCCTTGCTGCCGCCACATTGCACCGAAATCATCTCTGGTTTGAGCCACAAATTCGTTTTTAGAAAATCATCCCGCAATGTCTGCGGTGAAATCAGCAATGGCTGTGAAGGTTGCAAGTAGCGGGCGGGGACTTTCACCTTTTCAAACAACTTCTCGGTCAAAGCGAAATAATCTTTTTGCGACAAACCTGAACACATGCCGTGTTTGCGCCATTCATGAATAACCAGCCTCTTAGAGGGCATAATGGGCAACACTTCATCAATCAAACGGTTGGGCACATATCGTTTGCCGGTTTTGCAATTTTGCGGCCAGCCACGCTCATATTGTGGCCATAGCCCGTGCACCACAAAGGCGAATCTGCGGGCACCGCATTGCTGTTTATCGCGTTTGCCTGCATTCGATGTGCAATAGGTCGGTGACCATGAAAGCGCGAGCGTGTAATAATCGAATACACCAGAAACACCACGTGCATGCGCGCCTGCGGACACAGCCAGCACAAACATCAATGCAAGCAAGGTTTGAAATCTCACAAATGGAGAGAAAAACTTTTTCACCGGTTCAAATAACTTACGGGGATATAACGCTCATCTTCGCAACGCGCACATTCACAAAAACCTTAGGTTTTGGGGTAAAATTGCGCACTTGAGGGCATTCATCAGCCACCGTCTTCCAAGATGTGTTGTTTAAATTAAGTTCACACTGAGAGAGTTTTCCTCGAATACAAGCAATTTCGCCAATTTTGTAGGTGGTGCCATTGAAACGGCATTTACAATTTGGCCCAGCGTGAGCAGCCTGCGCCAAAAAAGCGCTCGCAATGAGGAGTAAAGATAATCGCGTAAACATGACCCATCATACCACATTTTAATCGAATGTTGCAAAACCCCTCGCTTCAAGCGTCAGGCACCCCGCTTGACGACCTCACATAACCTGCCAGTGTCCCTGGCTCAATATTATCACCCGCTGACATTGCGCAAATGCGCGATAATGTTCGAAACGGCAGGCCCGTTTCTTCATGCCAAATTTTAAATTGCTCCTGCATTGCAATTAAATCCCGCTTGGCTTTCGGCTCTGCCGGCACATCAACTCCAGCAATGCGCACTGCAGCCACAGTATCGCGGCTTGGCAAAAAGCAGTCTTTTCCCATAAAGCGCAAGAAATAACGCCCGGTATTTCCCCCTAGGCGCGATCCACGCTTCGACAGAACCGCCCACAGATCAACAACATTATCATCAGGCCAGTGTTTTAGAAATTTTCCAAAACTTTCATGCTTTGACGAAATATCCAAAACAAATTGAGCATTGTCGCGCGCCGATCGGATTTTTGCGCCATGGCGCACGATCGCTTTATTCGACGCCAAATCATCCCAGAATTCATCCGGTTGAAAAATCAACGCTTCCGGCACAAAGCCCAAAAACGCGTCTTCAAAACCTGCCCATTTGTTCTCGATCACCTTCCAATTGAAGCCTGCGCGAAACACGCATTTCGTCATCAGTGACAAGACACGGTCGTTTGGAACATTGGCCAAATCAATTTCGCTAGCACCTTGTTCAACGAGCGATTGCAGCGCGGCTTCCCCACCCTTACGTTTAGACGCGCGCGCCCATGTTTCAGCAAAACTGGTTTTCGAGAACTTCATATTTTTCACTCGCATCTACTCAGCAGAGTTTAAAATTCCTTAACGCGTTTGGTTTACAAAATATTACAAACACCAATGCTGGGAACAATGGTAATGCACTTCACTTCCGAACGCGCGCGTTTTTTTACCGCATCTTTAGCCTTAGCCGCCTGTTTATATGCAGGCTCATCATCCGCACAAACACTGGGTCCAGGACTTGATCTCGACAGTTTTAGGCTTATTGCAATAGGCAATGCGCTCGAGCAAAAGTGTCAGCACCTTTCTGCGGAAGATCGTGAACGTCTAATGCGTTATGTCTCTGGCGCCGAAACAGCCGCCGTGCGCACCAACGGCACTTCTTTGGTCAAGGGCGTTCATCAAGAAGCACAAGAATCCAAACTATCATGCGGTGATGCAACATTGGGCCGCGTGCAGGCAGCACTTTCAGCGGGCACTAAATTTGAAAACACAGCGTCAGCCTATAGGCAAAAACTGGCTGGTCTCGACAAACGCCAACAGCGCACGATGCAACGAAAAATGCAGAAAGAGGCCAGAAAATCGTCATTCTTTACGGTTGAGCGCGCGAAAAAAGCATCACACGCCAACGTACCCGCCGGGCCGGATCTTGGCCCCTTTGAAGATCAGCTTGGCGCCTATTTCATCAACCGCAACTGCAAGTTTTTGAGCGATGCTGAGACACAGCGGTTCTGGAACTTGCTCATGAAGCGATATTCCGCGTTAAGCGCGCAGCACGAAGACGCCCACCTGCAAGATGCAAAAAAGCGCGCATCTGCATCCGCCCGCCAAACGAAATGCACATCGCGCGCTTGGCGCACAGTTGAAGCCAATCTCGCTGCATTGCAAACGCGCTAATCCTGAGACGTGCGATAAGTGGTGGCAAGCTTGTCTACATAGGCCATCAAATCATCAAGCTCGCGCAGGCTCATGATCACTGGAGCGATTGATGCTGGCCCCACGCGTTCAGTGCGCATTTCTTGAATGGTCACAAAGGCCGGGTGCGGCGGCAGCGAATAAAACGCTTCAAATTTATCACGCCAGTCCTTGGCTTTTGATTGGACCATTGCTTTAAAAGATGGTGTTGAACCAATGCCCATGTTCTTGAGATCGGGAATAACATGGCATCGCGCGCACTGCTGACGTGCAATTTCGCGCCCATGCTCAATATTTTCCGCAAATGCTGTGCCGCCATGCGCATACCACATAGTGAAAAGCACAACGCTTAATCTTAGACAATGCCCTGACATCGCTACATTTTGGCAGTATTATCGCACTTTATCCAGCTTCATTAGATCACGTTAAGGCAACACTTCCATGTGACTTGACGCAACCTAAGAAGAGCGCTCTAATTTCATGCTGGGTTAAAACCGAGAGAGTAAAAGAGTACATGTCTGTTGCATTAAATTACACGAAGCTAAAAGTAACGCGCTTCGCGCTGGTAGCTGCTCTGGCCAGCTTTGCGCATATAGTTTTTGCAGTGCCTCAGGCAAATGCCAAACCCAAGGTGAGTACTTCTTACAAGAGTTACAGCGTGCCTGGAAAATCTGCGCAGCAATTGTTTGCACATATGAGCCGTTATGGCCCGCATGCAAACGGAGCACCTGCCCTCGCCACAACCGCAGCAAATTTCAGCCATGGTGCGAAACTTCGGCGCGGCAAAGGTTGCAAGTTGACCAGTTACCAAGTGAGCATGAAATTCGTGATCACTTTACCCAAGGCGCGCAACAAAAGCGCAATGCCCCCTAAGTTACGCAAAAGATGGGGGCAATTTGCAGCCCATGCGAAGTGGCACGAGCAACAACATCGCAAAATCTGGATCAGATGCGCTCGTAAAATCGAAAAACGTGTCAGAGCACTGCGCCCGCAACGCAGCTGTGAGACGGCATGGGCAAAAGCGCGAGATATTGCCAGTCAAGAATTAGAGCGTTGTGATGTGAAGCATGCTGCATTTGACAGGAAAGAATCGAAGCGCGCATCCAAATTGCCTTTGATCAAACAGGCGCTGCGCGCACCCGCGCCAAGCAAAACACGGCGGACGGCAAGTAACCGTTCACGAAAGCAAAGCCTGCAAGACCGTTTAGATGAGCGTTAACAGGCCAGATAATCAATAGGCACGCTGCTCGCGCTCCTAACGGATCAGCCCTAAACTCTCTAACTTAAGTAGAACTTGGTGAGCAGCCTCATCTGGCGAGATACTTACTGTATCGATCCGCAATTCCGGATTTTCAGGCTCTTCATAAGGGTCATCAATGCCAGTGAACCCTTTGATCAACCCCGCCCGCGCCTTTGCATACAGTCCCTTGCGATCACGTTCTTCGCACACTTCGATTGGCGTAGAAACATGCACTTCAACGAACGCTCCCAGTGGAGAAACCGTGTCTCGCACAATGCGCCTGGTCGCTGTATAGGGCGCAATCGGAGCGCAGATCGCGATACCTTTGTTCTTGGTAATTTCACTGGCCACATAACCAATACGCGTGATGTTCAAATCGCGATGTTCTTTGGAGAATGTGAGTTCTGAGGAAAGATTTTTACGCACAATATCCCCATCCAATAACGTTACGGGTCGATCCCCCATCTCCATCAATTTCACCATGAGGGCATTTGCAATTGTCGACTTTCCAGACCCTGACAAACCAGTGAAAAAGACCGTAAAGCCTTGCTGATGCAAAGGAGGGTGAGTGCGGCGCAACGCTTTAATCACCTCGGGCGGTGAAAACCAATCTGGTATCTCAACGTCTTCTTGCAATCGACGCTGCAGTTCATATTCATTAATCTCGAGCGTATTTTCATTTTCGGTCAACTCGTTTGCGGGCACGTATTGGTTGCGGTCAACACTGAAAACCATCTCCTTAAATG
>JBPCVX010000141.1:0-6147 GCA_051010095.1 Hyphomicrobiales bacterium | reverse complement strand
AAATGGTGCGTGCCGGCTTTGGTTCCAACAATGTCGATCACTGCACAAGGTTGTGTCACGCCTCTTCCGTTGCCGCACTTATGGAAACCATTGGTTCGGGCGCGGTAACCGCACCATTTAATGCGGTGGCCGACAGCGATGTAATAATCGCTATTGGATGTAACCCCGCTGTAAACCATCCCGTAGCCGCCACATATTTTAAGCAGGCCGCCAAGCGTGGAGCGAAGCTGATTGTCATGGATCCGCGCGGCCAGGCACTGACGCGGTTTGCCTCACATACGTTGCAGTTTAGTCCTGGTGGCGATGTTTCCATGCTGAATGCGATCATGCATGTGATCATTGAAGAAGAACTTTACGATCAGCAATATATTCAGGCGCATACGGATGGTTTTGAAAAACTCAAAGCTCACCTTAAAGATTTTGCACCGGAGAAGATGTCTGAAGTTTGTGGCATCGCACCTGAAGTGTTGCGCGATGTGGCGCGTACTTATGCAAAGGCGGAAGCCGCGATTATTTTCTGGGGCATGGGTGTATCGCAACATGTTCATGGTACAGACAATGCGCGCTGTTTGATTTCTCTTGCCCTTATGTGCGGCCACACCGGCCGCAAAGGCACAGGCCTTCACCCACTGCGCGGCCAAAATAATGTGCAGGGCGCATCTGATGCAGGCCTTATTCCTATGGTGTTTCCAGATTACGCGCCTGTTGGCGCTGAGGATAACCTCGCGAAATTTGAAGATCTTTGGGAAACCAAGCTTGATCCTGAACCCGGGTTGACGGTTGTTGAGATTATGGATGCGGTGCACGAAGGCGATATTCGCGGCATGTATGTGTTGGGCGAGAACCCGGCCATGTCAGATCCCGATGCGGGTCATGCCCGCGAGGCGCTTGCAATGCTCGACCATCTCGTGGTGCAAGATATTTTCCTCACCGAAACAGCGATGTTTGCCGATGTGGTGTTGCCAGCAACAGCGTGGCCCGAAAAAGACGGCACAGTGTCAAACACCAATCGCCAGGTGCAAATGGGGCGCAAGGCGCTTGATGCGCCAGGCGATGCGCGTCCTGATTGGTGGATTACCCAGGAGCTTGCGCGGCGTGTTGGCTTGAACTGGAACTATGATGGCCCAGCTGATGTGTTTGCGGAAATGAAAGAAGCCATGCCGTCGCTCGACAACATTACCTGGGACAGGCTGCAATCTGAAAACGCCGTCACTTATCCATGCCTTGCGCCGGATCAACCAGGTGAAGCGATCGTATTTTCAGACCGCTTTCCGACGGCCGATGGTCTTGGCAAGTTCGTGCCAGCAAGCGTTATTCCACCAGATGAGCAACCCGATACGGATTATCCGTTCGTGCTTACCACCGGGCGGCAGCTTGAGCATTGGCATACAGGTGCGATGACGAGGCGTGCATCAAACTTGGATGCCATTGAACCAGCGCCAACCGTGCAGATGAACCTGGCAGATATGCAGCGTATGGGTTTCGATGCGGGTGATCTTGCCCGCATTTCAACGCGAAGGGGTGCCATTGAGCTTGCGGTAAGGGCTACAAATGATGTGCCGCCAGGCGTGGTGTTCATTCCATTTGCTTACGTGGAAGCAGCTGCAAACCTGTTGACCAATCCAGCACTTGATCCATTTGGCAAAATACCCGAGTTTAAATATTGCGCCGCGAAAGTGGAGCATGCCAGCAAAGAGGTGCAGGCAGCAGAGTAACGCTCAACATCAAGAGGTTGCAATGAAAGTCGATGGAAAGCCATATCGCTCGATCTGGCTCAATCAAGATGGCTGGTCAGTTGATATAATTGACCAAACCCGTTTGCCCCACGAGTTTGAAATTGTGCGCATGACATCTCTGGAAGATGCAGCCCATGCAATTGAAGTCATGCAAGTGCGCGGTGCGCCATTGATTGGCGCAACGGCTGCCTATGGTGTTTGCCTGGCGTTGCATGAAAATGCTTCAGATGAAAGCCTGGATGCAGCCCTTGAACGGTTGGGTCGCACGCGCCCAACGGCGGTTAATCTGCGCTGGGCGCTGAAACTTATGGACGATACGCTCAGGCCCAAATCAGCCAATGAGCGGCTCTCTGTAGCCTATGATCTGGCAGCCCTTGTGTGCGATGAAGATGTAGAAACCAACAGCGCGCTTGGCGATTACGGCCATGCGCTGATTGAAGCATTGGCGGTTGAAAAAGGGGGTGAGCCTGTAAACATTCTTACCCATTGCAATGCAGGATGGCTCGCCACGGTTGATTGGGGAACAGCGCTTTCGCCCATATATAAAGCGCACAATGCGGATTTGCCGGTACATGTATGGGCGGATGAAACCAGGCCACGCAATCAGGGTGCATCGCTTACCGCGTGGGAACTCGGCCAACATGGGGTGCCACACAAAATTATCACGGATAATGCTGGCGGACATCTCATGCAGCATGGTCAGGTCGATATGGTGATTACTGGAACCGATCGCACGGCAAGCAATGGCGATGTTGCCAACAAAATCGGCACGTATCTAAAAGCTCTGGCAGCGAAGGACAATGGGGTGCCGTTCTACGTGGCGCTTCCATCGTCTACAATCGACTGGCATGCAACAGATGGCGTACGCGACATTCCCATTGAAGAGCGAGATGAGGATGAAGTTACCCACATGACGGGGCGCGGCGCGGATGGTGCGTTGCATAAGGTGCAAATTTCATCGCCTGGAAGTGGTGCCGCTAACCCTGCATTTGATGTAACACCCGCACGTTTGGTCACAGGCCTTATTACCGAGCGTGGTGTGTGTGCGGCATCGACAGAAGGTTTACGAACTCTGTTTCCGCAAGAGGATTGATACAATGGATGAAAGCGACCTTCGCCAACACCTTATCAATATTGCCTGCGATATGAGTGCTGCGGGCCTGTCTCCTGGACGTTCGGGCAATGTTTCGGTGCGCCATGAAGAGGGCATGCTGATTACTCCATCTGGGTTGGAATATGAGGGGTTAAAGCGCAGGGATATCGTATTTGTGGGGCTCGATCGCACAAAGCGCGAGGGCGAGCGCAAGGCTTCTTCTGAGACACCATTGCATCTGGCGATATACGATGCACGGCCTGAAACGCAAGCCATAGTGCATTGTCATTCACCGGCTGCGACCGCTCTTTCCTGCGCACGCAGGCCAATTCCCGCTTATCACTACATGGTGGCGGTTGCGGGCGGAAAGCAAATCCCCTTGTCGCCCTATGCCACCTTCGGCACCCAAGAACTCGCGGACAATGTGGCCGCCACTCTTGATGATGTGGATGCCTGTCTGATGGCCAATCATGGGCAAATCGCCATTGGCTCTGCGCTAGAGCGCGCGCTCTTCGTGGCCAAAGAGGTTGAGAATCTCGCCCGCCAATACATTGATGTGATGAAAGTGGGTGAACCTGTCATCTTAGACGATCAAGAAATGGATACGGTGCTGAAAAAGTTCTCGTCCTATGGGCAGAATGCACAGTAGCTGTGTGGCCAAGACCCCGCTAAACTAAACATATGTCAAAGTCTGAAATGCAAGAATTTGAGGTCAGCCCGACACCAGAAGACGAGCGCCTTTCGCGCACGGTCCGCGGCGTCGATCATTCAGGTAAACCAATCGACGTGCCCGTTGTGCATGAACGCGCGCTAACACTGTTTCTAAACGCCCAAGAGGTGGTGACCATGATGACCATTGGTGATCACCCGGACATGCTGGCGGTTGGATATCTGCTCAACCAGAATATGCTGCGCGCTGATGATGAAATTACCGGCATTGATTACGATGAGGATTTGGACTTGGTCGTGGTGCGCACGGCGCGCGAAACCGATTATGAGGAAAAACTAAAAAAGAAAGTGCGCACGTCCGGCTGCGCGCTAGGCACCGTGTTTGGCGACATCATGGAAGGTTTCGAGGCGGCGTCTTTGAACCCTGACGCAAGGTTAAAAACCTCTTGGCTTTATGCGCTTACAAAGAAGATCAACACCCAACCTTCGCTTTATTTGCACACCGGCGCCATTCATGGCTGTGTTTTGTGTCATGAAGATAAGCCATTGATATATATGGAAGATGTGGGGCGGCATAATGCGGTCGACAAAATTGCTGGCTATATGTTGCTTAACAATGTGCATGCCGAAGACAAAATTTTTTATACGACCGGGCGTCTTACTTCAGAAATGGTAATTAAATGCGTGGCGATGGGTATTCCCATACTCGTGTCGCGCTCGGGCTTTACCGCATGGGGCGTTGAGCTGGCACAACAGGCCGGTCTTACACTGATCGGGCGGGCGCGCGGAAAACGTTTCATGGCGCTGGCGGGCGAAGAACGCATTATCTTTGATGCAGATTTAGACGCGATTGCTGATGAGGCGCCAAAGCACAACCGCAAGGCCGCTCATGGTTGAGGGTGAAAGTAATATCGTCGGTGTAATTCTTGCTGGTGGTCTGGCGCGGCGCATGGGCGACACCGCAAAGGGTGACAAGGCGCTGATCGCGCTCGATGGTAGACCCATTCTCTCTCATGTGATTGAACGCCTGCGTCCGCAAACTGGCACAATGGTGATCAATGCCAATGGCCCAGCTGAACGGTTTTCCCAGTTTGGCCTGCCTGTAACACCTGATCCCATAGATGGGTTTGCGGGACCACTTGCAGGCGTGCTCGCGGGCATGGATTGGGCGCGCAACAATGTTCCTGATGCGGAATGGATCGTTACAGTTGCTTGCGACACACCGTTTTTTCCTGCTGATCTGGTGGCGCGGTTTTTAGACTGCGTGCAAGCACAAGGCGTGGATATGGCGTGCGCATCATCAAACGAACGGCACCATCCGGTGTTTGGTCTCTGGCCGGTGCGGTTGGCAGATGCGTTACGCCATGCGCTGGTGGAGGATGATATTCGCAAGGTCGATCTTTGGACAGCGCGTTACGGATTGGCAGAGTGCGCATTTTCTGCCGACCAAGGCGATCCGTTTTTTAATGTTAACCGGCCGGGTGATCTGGATGAAGCCGAACGCATGTTGGAGGCGTCCTGATGCCCCCTCTGTTTGGCATTGCGGGATATAAGAACTCCGGCAAAACCACACTTGTCGAACGGCTGGTGCGTGAGATTTCATCGCGCGGGCTCAAGGTTTCGACCATTAAGCATGCGCATCATAATTTCGATGTGGACCAAAAGGGTCGCGACAGCCACCGCCACCGGGTTGCAGGTGCACAAGAAGTCGCGGTTGTCTCTGCCAATCGCTGGGCGCTCATACATGAATTGCGTGGCGCGGATGAGCCGACGATGGAAGAGATTGCTGCAAAACTCAGTCCCTGCGATCTGGTGATTGTGGAAGGGTATCGCGATGGCCCCCAGCCCAAGCTTGAACTCCGCAACGTGGAGCTCGATCATCCGAAGATTTCTGAGCGCGATAATCGCGTGCTGGCAATCGCTGCTAACGGCTTGATCGAAGACACTGAATTGCCCGTGTTTGATCGTGACGATATTGGCGCGATTGCAGATTTTATCATCGCCCACTGTGAGGTGGCGCTATGAGCACGACGCGCCAATTGCTGGATGATTGTTTCCTGCACGACAAAGACAGACTGCGCCATCACGAGGCATTAGCGCTTCTGGAAGAACGGTTATCGCCAATAGCAGCGCGTGAAGAAATTGTGTTGAACGATGCCGTTGGGCGCGTCTTGGCGAAGCCTGTGTTGGCACCGCGCCCGGTGCCTGCCCACACGAATTCTGCTGTTGATGGTTACGCTTTATTGGCGTCATCAGTAAATCCGAATACGGAAAATACTCTGCCCGTTACAGCGCGCATTGCTGCGGGTCATGGCGCGCAACAAGCACTCGCACCGGGTCATGCTGCACGCATTTTTACAGGCGCCCCCATGCCCGAAGGCGCCGATACGGTGGTGATGCAGGAAGATTGCGAGACCCAAGGACAAAGCGTGACTATCCCCGCTGGCGTGAAGGCAAATATGAATGTGCGCAAAGCGGGTGAAGATGTTGAAAAGGACGATGTGGTCGCCGGTGCAGGCCGTGCAGTTACACCACAGCTTCTTGCCGCGATTGCGTCGACTGGTGTGCCAAAAATTACTTGTTATGCACCTTTGAAGGTTGCGTTGGTCTCAAGCGGTGATGAAGTCATTAGGCCAGGTGAGCCATTTA
>JBPCVX010000140.1:0-5421 GCA_051010095.1 Hyphomicrobiales bacterium | reverse complement strand
GCGAACAATCGATCAAGTTCTTCTTGAATATCAGCCTTGGCAGCTATCAACACCGCTTCTTGATGCAATCGTTCGGCATCTAAGGTCGTGCTTGCTTCAATTAACTTCGCCACTTGTTCTGAAAGTCTGGTTTGAATTGCCTCAACCGTGCGCGCAGGGCAGTCACGCGCGGCAATTGACAAGCGTTCAATCTCATCCAGCTGGCCAACGAGCAATTCTTCAAGCTTCGCCCCTTCAGAAGCGCGCATTTCAACCAGACCGCTCAAAGTGTCGTCAAGACTTGCAAGCAAGGCGCTACTCAGGTTTTCCCGCTCTTCATCACTTTCTTCTGGCTCAACGAACTCAACAACGCCTTTGAGGCTGAGCAATCCATCAAGGCGGGCGGGCGCTGCATCAACCTTTTCTGAAAGTTGCGACAGTAGTGCAACCACCTGCGTTAGCGCTTCATCATTCACTTTAAGCTCGCCAACACCGCGCTCACGGTTGAGCTGGAGTGACACCTGGCAGTTTCCGCGTTTGATACGTTTTTGAACGGCTGCACGCACCTTTTGCTCGAATCCATCAAGATTGGATGGCAACCGGCAGCGCACGTCCAACCCCTTGCCGTTCACTGAGCGCAGTTCCCAATACCACTGTCCTTGCGCATTTGCCCCATCCACACGGGCAAATCCTGTCATTGAGTTTATGGGCATCGTCACCACGCCTTTCAAAGGGAATCACATTGACCCGAACCAATTTAAAACATTTCGCGCTCTTCTTGAACCTGGACTTCGCAGCCAAATTCACCAAACCAACTGCCGAGCGGTTCGCAGCAAATTTCACAGCTACTACCGCAATGCGAGAAGCTTAGTTTATCCGAAAATCAGAACGCTATTGAGTCTGGACAGGTTTTTGGCGTGGCAATGGGAGAGTGTTAGACACCAGCTTTTCGACCACATCCTTGGTCACATACCCTGCCTCTTCGACTTTTTCAGCAAAGGCTGCAATCGCGCGCAAGTCATTTTCCTCAGGCTTTGGCAAATTGCCCTCTCCTGCCAATGCCTTGGCAATAGCTTCTTGTTCGGCCTTCTTTTTCTTTTCCGCCCGCGCGATCTTTTGGGCTTCTTCGTATTCGCGCCACTTCTTCACATTGGCATTGTGCTCATCAAGCGTTTTCGCGAAGGCATGCCCTCCAGTGCCATCGGCAACAAAGAAAAGGTTTTCCGTTTGTGGCGGATTTAGCACAGCGGCAATGGCATCTTTACCGGGGTTGGAAATCGGCGTGGGCGGCAGGCCCGGAATCGTATAGGTATTGTAGCGCGTTGGGGTGTCGATATCTTTGCGGGTCAGCGCGCGGCCTAACTTCCCCTTGCCGCCAACAATTCCATAAATAATGGTTGGGTCAGATTGCAAACGCATTCCCTTGCGAAGGCGGTTGATAAACACCGCAGCGACCTGGGGGCGCTCCTCTGCAAGAGCCGTTTCTTTCTCTACGATGGAGGCCAGAATGATCGCCTCACGGGCAGTTTTAACCGGAAGATCTGATGCCCGGTTCGGCCATAATTCTGTAATCAAACTGCGCTGGGCGGTTTGCATTTGTTTCAATATATCTGCACGCGAAGCGCCGCGTTCGAATACATAAGTGTCGGGCAACAAACTGCCTTCGGGGGGAACAACAGCAAGCTCACCTTCAAGCAATTCTGCACTTTGCAACCTGGTAATCGCTTGCTGGGATGTAAGTCCTTCGGGGATTGAAACCTTGTATGTTATCGCCTGGCCGTTCACCAGCATGTCCATGACGCCTGCCATGGAAATACCCGGCGGAAAGGCATATTCGCCAGCTTTCAACGCGTTTTGTGTGCGATTATACAGAATACCGCCCTGGAACAGACGCGCGTTCGAGATCACGCCCACATCGGCGAGCTTCTGAGAAATTTCGGTCGTGCCCGATCCACGCTCAATATTCACAACGGTGCGTTCTGTGAGCGGGCCTTCTGCTTCAAAATTGTGATTTGCCACAAGCCACGTAACGCCGCCTGCTAGTCCCACACATGCAACCAGCAGCATGAGCCCGAGCAATCCGCGCACCAGCCGACCAAACAAACCTTGACGGCGTTGGCGGCGGCGTTCTTTACGGCTGTTCTTGTAGAGATCGGGCCGTGCCGAGCCTACCTGAATTGCCGGTCCCTTAGAACGCTTGAACAAATACCATCCTCCGTCGAGATGACCTCACGCCGTAAAATTCTTAAAAATCAACGACGCATTGGTTCCACCAAAACCAAATGAATTCGACAGAACTGTGTTTATTTCCTTATTTTGTGCTTTTAATGGCACCAAATTTACATTGGTTTCTACTGACGGATTGTCAAGATTTAGTGTAGGCGGCGCAATATTGTCACGCATCGCCAAAAGACTGAAGATTGCTTCTACGGCGCCTGCAGCACCAAGAAGATGCCCAATCGCGGATTTCGTGGATGACATCATTAGGCCGTCACCCTTATTGCCATAAAGGCGTTCAACTGCGGCAAGTTCAATCTCGTCACCCAGCGGGGTCGAAGTACCGTGTGCATTCACGTAGTCAATATCTGAAGGGGCAATGCCTGCACGTTCAATCGCTGCTTTCATTGCTCGATAACCGCCATCACCATCCGGCGCGGGCGCTGTAATGTGATGCGCGTCACCTGACAGCCCATAGCCGATAATTTCGGCATAAATTTTCGCGCCACGCGCAAGCGCATGGTCAAGTTCTTCAACCACCACGGCACCGGCACCTTCGCCCATCACAAAACCATCCCGGTCTTGGTCATAAGGTCTGGAGGCTTTTTCAGGGGTGTCATTAAAGTGGGTTGAAAGTGCCTTGCAGGCAATAAATCCGGCAATTCCAATCCGCGATATCGTAGCTTCCGCCCCGCCCGCGACCATCACATCCGCATCACCCAGAGCAATCAGACGCGCTGCATCGCCGATGGCATGCGCACCGGTGGAACACGCAGTTACGACTGAGTGGTTCGGCCCACGGAATCCATGCTGAATTGAAACATGACCGGAAATGAGGTTAATAAGCCGACCGGGAATAAAAAATGGGCTGACCCGTCGTGGTCCGCGCTCGTTAAGGACGACCGCAGTTTCAGCAATGCCATTTAAACCACCAACGCCAGACCCCATCAGCACGCCAGTGCGGCACAAATCCTCATAGTCCTCAGGCATCCAGTTGGCGTCTTTTACGGCCTGATTTGCTGCAGCAACACCAAACACGATAAAGTCGTCTACCTTGCGCTGCTCTTTCGGCTCCATGTAGGCGTCCGGGTTAAATGAAGCGTCTGTCCCATCGCCGCGACCCACTTGGCAAGAAACCTTGCACGCCAAATCATCGATTTCAAAACCTTGGGTAACGCCCGCTCCCGTTTCGCCATTAACGAGACGTTTCCAGGTTTCTTCCACGCCATTTGCAAGGGGCGACACCATCCCCATTCCGGTGACAACAACTCTGCGCATCTTTACGTCCTCTCGATTGTGCCCAGGCCTGAGATAAAAAATTGGCGGAAGGCGGGCATTTTAACCCGCATCCCGCCAATATCAAAAATGGATCTGGATGCCTGTCAAAAGGCATACCGGTATATTAGGCGGCAGATTTCTCGATGAAACCAACTGCATCGCCCACAGTCTGAATGGTTTCAGCTGCATCATCAGGAATTTCAATACCGAATTCTTCCTCAAATGCCATCACCAACTCGACTGTATCGAGGGAATCCGCACCCAAATCGTCAATAAAGCTCGCGCCATCTGCCACTTTGTCGGCTTCAACACCAAGGTGTTCCACCACAATCTTTTTCACGCGATCTGAAACGTCACTCATAATCTTTCATCCTTAGTTTAGTGCATCAGCGGCCAGGTCTCCACAGACACGCGCCACCATTTTCCAATGCGGGGCCGCAATATGCATCAAATACGGCCGAAAATGCATTCGTGCCTAATTGCATATAGGCATAGAATCACACAAATCCAGCCACCCCAGTGAGTTCGCCCGGTGCTTACCACAGAACTCTATGGAAATCCAAGTGCCATTATTGACGTTTGTGAGCAACAGGGAAAACGACACGAATTGGCATCGAATCGCCAGATCGGGCTTTAACGATGCTGAATATCCTCGATAAGAGCGCATAGCCGCTCGACTTCACTGCCAAGCTGCGCATCCCGCAGTCCTTGTGCGGCACCAATGCGCGCGCTGTCAGCCTTGTTTTGTGAGAGTTTCCAAGTGCTTTGTATATCGTCTACTTCCATGGTGATTGGCACAATCATGCGGGCCAGCTTTTCAAATACGCCGTCACTCATCTTTTCGATGTTCCATGGTTTTTTCGGCAAGAGCCGCGTCTCCATAGCCAGCGAAAGACGATCCAGTATGCCGCGCAACTCATCATCAGCTAAGAGATAAACCCGCCCGCGCAAGTGCACGGCAACATAATTCCACGTGGGCACTTGATCTTCCACCCCATACCAATCGGGCGAGATATAGCCATCCGGCCCCATAACCGCAACAACGGCATCTTTGGGAGATTTCAACGCTCGCACGGTGGGATTTGATCGCACCAAATGTACCTCAAGGCGTGTGCCCTCTTCGCAAACTTGGAACGGTATATGGCTGAGCAATGGCCCATCATCAGCGTTCACGGCAAGTGTGCCGAAACTACGTTCGCGCGCAAACGCTATATTGTCATCACGTGCGGTGTTTCTAAATGTCGGGTTGGGGTGCATTGCATTACCTGATTGTTGTGAGCACGACACCTGCGAGCACGAGTGCCATGCCGAGCATGTTAACCGGTGACAGATCCCGTGCCGTGAGGCCGAAGACGCCAAACTTGTCATAAACATAGCTTGCCGCCAGTTGTCCAGCGATCATCGCAACTGTGTAGGTGGCCGCACCCAATTTGGGCACCGCAAACATTGAGATCAACACCACCGCTGTTCCAATTGCGCCGCCAGCCCACACCCAAATTGGAACTTGTTTTATGCTTGCAAGTGCTGGAAACGGATTTCCCTGAATGAGCGCCAACACAAAGAAAACCAGCGTTCCGGTGGCAAACGCCAGCATGCCCGCCTGAATGGGATTGCCGATTCCATCGGCAAAACGCGCGTATATGGGTCCTTGCGCCGCGATTATGCCGCCTGCAAAACATGCCAAAGCCAAAGAAGCAAACCAAATTAAACCAAGCTGCATATCACAGCTCCTTATACATGTAAGTTGTCGCGTGGGTATTCTCACAGTCTGGGTCAAGCGCGAAGTTTGGAATGATCCCGGCTTGCGCAAAGCCAAGCGTTCCATAGAGCTTTTCAGCTTTGTCGCCCGTGCGGGTATCGAGCGTGATCAGCGTCTTTTTCAAGCGACGGGCTTCTTCTTCCAACAAAACCATAAGCCCGTGCGCAACACCCTGACCGCGAAAATCG
>JBPCVX010000139.1:0-4364 GCA_051010095.1 Hyphomicrobiales bacterium | reverse complement strand
GGTGAGGGCTCGTCAAGGACATCTCCAACGGGAAAGGCTTTCGAGGCTTTCCGCAAAACGCCATATGCAGGCCGGTAACGGCTGCAATAATACTATACAGATCGCAGCTTTTATCGGCCTGCATCTCCTTTATTTCACTCACGCCAGTTCGCGCTGGCGCGCTTACGGCTGCGTGAGCGCGGCCTGACCGACCGAGGCGCAGTCGCACCTAGTCCCAATCCCGCAAGGAATGCGGAATTGCTCCGGTCTTTCCTTGCGCCATCTCACAAGGAAAAAGAAGGAGTGGGCGAAGCGCGCGACTGGGGCCAAGCGGCCCCCGCTGCTTATGCAGCGCCCTCGCGGAGGCGTGAGTGCGCAGCACGAACTGCCGCGAGCGAAATAATACCCGCGCCCGCGCAGCCGTGAGCAAGCATCAGCTTGCGAACTGGCGCGAACGGTATAGATTCCGCGAGCGGAATCAAACCAGAGCAATATCAAACCTGCTCAATGGTGATTGGCATCCAAAGTTCACTCCAGCGCGCAATCTTCTCTGCCGGTGGCAGTGTCTGAGGCGAGATTGGTACAGCGGGTTGAAACTTATTGGCTTCGCCAAGCAATGGCGCGCAAACGTTGCCACGCAGTTCGCCGTTCAACTTATACGCAGCAGAAATCAGGTCATTACATTTAGAACAATGCAACATAATCGCAATTTCATCGCCTTGCTTGGTTTCTGTAAGGTGCCCACCAGTGATGATCTTGAGAGCGCCGGCGGGGTCGGAAACGTATATGCCGTTGCGGCTCTGGCAAAAATTGCAATCGCATGCACGCGGCGCATATGTTTCAATTGCCGCTGGCAAAGAAAGCACGACGCGCACTGTCCCACACCCACACTTGCCATCATAACGCTTCATCATTCAGCCCTTATCACTTCTGGCAGACGTCAACACGCGTTCCAAGTGAGCATTATAGCATGCAAAAATAACGCCGATCTTGCGACAAGCTGCGCACCCTCATTGCGTTTGGAAAAGTTAGACCGGGGATGGAAACCTCTGCAACCCCGGCTCGTCTATCTGGTTTCAAAGAGTGTTCTTATAGACCTTGCCATCTTTCATGATGATCTTGAGGTTTTTGGTATCGGTCACAGCTTTGAGATCAGCAACCGGATTGCCGTCAACCAGCAACAAATCCGCATAGGCGCCTTCTTTCACCAAGCCCAAAACACCATCAGGATAAGGGTCGCGCATGTCGCCGCTCATCTTGAAGAGTTCCCCGGCATTGCTTGTTGCCATCCGCAGAATTTCGACCGGCTTGTACCATTTCAGCAGGCGTTCCATCATCTTGACCTGTTCGGCAAACACATCTGGCGGCACAAAGAACAGATCGGTGCCATAGGTCAGCTTCAGGTTGGGAATGTCTTTTGCTGTTTTGTAGACGAACTCCGTCCCCTTGCAGACAATCGCAAGTTTGGAATTCGAAAAGGCGTCGAGCTGCGGTTCGTTGCACACCGTGAACGGCTGGGTAGAGAGGAACACGCCTTTATCTGCCATGCGCCGCAATGTGGCCTCATCGAGAAGTTGGCCATGGCCAATATCCTTGACGCCAGCATCAATGGCGCAGTTTATCGAAGACGGATGATAGGCATGGATGGTGACGTAAGTGCCCCAATCTGCAGCAGTATCGACGGCTGCTTTGATTTCATCAAAAGTAAATTGATTGCCCAACAGTGGATCTGCTGGCGATGCATAACCACCGCCTGCGAGCACCTTGATTTGCGAGGCGCCATGGCGCAGGTTTTCGCGCACTGCGGCAAGCACTTGCGGAACACCATCCACAAGGTAACTGTGGCCTTGTTGGTAAATCGGTGGGACCGTGCCACCAAACTTTGGATGGCGCTGATTTGGAAAGCGGAAATCCCCATGACCGGCAGTCTGGCTGATTGTGCCGCCCGAGGGATAGATGCGTGGGCCTTGCACCAGGCCTTCATCAATTGCCGCTTTCAATCCAAAGGTATCGCCGCCCATATCGCGAATGGAGGTAATGCCGCGCATAAGCATCGCTTTGGCATCAGCAGTGGCGTAAATGTAATTGTAACTTGGCAATCCGGTGAGCAACTTGCCCTGTGGAAGCGATGCAAAGGCGATGTGGGTGTGGGTATCGGCAAGCCCGGGCATCAGCGTGCGGCCACCACCGTCGATCACCTTTGCTCCCTCGCCCGGTTTAATATCCTTACCGATCTGTTTGATCAGATTGCCTTCGACCAACACACTCATGCCTTCAGCCAGCGTGTCATCCTTGCCATCGAATATGTTCACATTGGTGAAAAGCGTTTGAGGTTTTTGCTTATCTTGCGCGTTGGCAAACACTGCGAAAGTGAAAAGCAAAAATGACGTCGCAATTATCCTGCTTACATAGTGCATCGAACTTTATTCCCAGAGGCATTTCATTTGTTTGGCGGCACGCGCGCGCATTATTCTGCGATCAACTTTTCCGTGCTCGCTGACGTTATGCGTCCGCTCCGCCCGGGTTGATCTTGAGCGCGGCTATTATTTGCCGAGGTCTTTCAAGATCTTGCGGTTCTTCTCCTTCAACCGCCATGCAGCCCCCATACCTTCGTTCAAGTCAGGCGGCACCTGGTCAAGCGGTACGATCAGATCAGTTGATACAGGCCATTTTTCAAGCAATTCAGGATGGTAGCCCACTGGATAGAATTCCTTCGGGTCGATTTGCTGCTCGCGCACAAAGGGCTCTTGAATTTGCTCCCGAGAGGTCGGCGGCATCGGCACAACCAATTGACCATTGGCGAAGTTAAACTGTGGAGCACGGTTGTTCGGGAAATCAGGCAGAATGCCTTCACGCACCCAGATGCTTTCCTTGGTTACGTTCACCACGATGCCGTCTGGAGCGCCAAAGTGATACGGCCCTTTCCAGTGCTCGCGCACTTCGGCAACCGTCTCTTCGTTCAGATAAGGATCAAACGCCATATGGGTGGTCATGAAAATGCGCGGTTTAACCTTATTCGCCACATATCCTGCCGCGTAACCAGGCGTGTGGTGGGTATCAATCGTGTAACGACCAAGGAACGGTGGCACACCCTGCACACCGGAGCTGATGGCTACAACCGATGTCTGCACCTCTGTGACGTAGACATCGCAGCCTTTCGCATATATGGCATCCAGCATGCTGGGACGGCCATCACCAGTCCACACAAAGCACATATCGTTCCAGTCAAGCCTGTAAGCAGAAGCGCCATCTTTGGCATGCGAACGCTGCCAGTGGGTTACCTTCACGCCGTTCTTGTCATAAATCACGCCGCCATTATCGCGGAAGTCGAATTCGTTTACCTGAATATCCCAACCTTTGCCGACCGGGAACACGCTGAAGGCATCAATGTGCCAACCAAGCATCATCTTCATGCCTTCAACCATTTTAGCGGTGCCGTATTCAGGCGTGCGGCCAGCCGGACCATAGACGCTGAGCGGCTTGTGCCATCCGCCAGCCCAGGTGCGGAACATCCACAAATATGGCAGCGAACCGAAATGGTCGACATGCAGATGGGTAATAAACACCTTGTCAATTTCGTTAAGCGCAAGACCGGCAGCTGGGTAGTTTGCGATAGACCCCTCGCCAATATCGAAGACAAAATTCTCACCATTGCCAAGCTGCACCAAAATGGAAGTGTTCATTTGGCCAGGACGGATGCTGGGTGATGTGCCCATGAAAATGATCCGCATTTCTTCCGGCTGGATTTCTTCGGTATTAGGAAACCAGTTCGCGGCACTCTTCAGCCACGGCTGTGGTGAGATGCCATCAAAGAGCAATCCCTCTTTCCAGCGCCCTCCCGGCACCCCACCGAACAGAGCAGCCTTAACATCAGCCTCGCTTGAAGGCTTACCCACTGGCGGCGCATCGTCTTCCGCCAAAACAGGGACAACAAGCCCCAAACAGAAAAGTAGTGATAACAAGAACCCGCCCATATGTGCCTCCCAGAAGTTCCATGACGAGTCAAATCTCTGATAACAACAATAGATCGTCCAAATTATTTATGGAATTACAATCTTTCTTTGCTTGAGTTTATTGACATATATTTCTTATGCTGAGACATCGGCCAATTTTCGGCGGAATTCGTTTATTTTTATCTATTTATTGTTTCGCGCGAATTCTCGCCTCCCTCACCCACACACACATTTGTGGTGGCGGCCGGCCGGGGAATGGCAATCAACATATTCCTCAAAATCGAAAACTCGCAGCGCTTAAGGTGGTCGACCTCTACTTCATCCGCGCCACGTACACCCCTTCCCAGTCTTTTGGTGGAGGGTCATTTTCAAATTCTGCGATACGGGCCTCGTACACATTATAGAGCCCACCAATGCCAAGCCGCTCCGCAG
>JBPCVX010000138.1:0-3402 GCA_051010095.1 Hyphomicrobiales bacterium | reverse complement strand
TCTGCAAACTTCGCATCAGCCTGAAACGCAACATGGCACGTTCTCGTCGTCGAAATGGGAGATGAGAATTCTCCGCTCGATTGTTGAGCCAGCGGCCAGTTTCTTGTCTGCTAGAATTACCAATGGCGCTCATCGCCGCGCCATAGGAGCGTAACTTGTCCGTCACAATGACTTCCGGTTGGCCATACCGCTTCATTGTTTTTCTGAGGAATTTCAGAGCAGCTTTGCGGTCCCGACGCTTGGTAACATAGCTTTCCAGCACCTCGCCTTCGTGATCAACGGCTCGCCAAAGATAATGCGTCACACCATTGATCTTTACGAACACCCTCTCGACGGCGCTGCGCTTGTCTGCCAGGCAATGCATCGTCCAGATGCTACTGCCAATTCGAGTATGCGCGCTTCTGTTGGATGCGTTTCTTTCTGATCTCACCAGCAAACATTGGGCCAAATCGGTTCCACCGTTACCGAACAGTTTCATGGGAGATGTCGATGCCGCGTTCGTAGAGCAGATCTTCGATATTGCGCAGTGAAAGGGGAAACCGAACATACATCATCACCGCAAGCCGGATGATCTCGGGAGATGTATTGAAATACTTGAAAGGATTTTGCTTTGCCATTCAGCACAATTATGAACCAACTTAAAAACTGTCAACTTACTCTGACGGTGCCATGAAGTTGCTTCACACTGAGCGGTTAAATTTTGAGTTCGTCAAAATGAAAGCAACCGGGCGAATAAATCGCCCAGCTGCTTGGCGTTCTAGATCAGAGATTACCTGAACTCATTTCACGTGAGATGTGATCGGCCTGACGAATGGCCAGCGCAACGA
The DNA here is from genome assembly GCA_051010095.1 of Hyphomicrobiales bacterium. Lineage (GTDB taxonomy): Bacteria > Pseudomonadota > Alphaproteobacteria > Rhizobiales > CAJQND01 > CAJQND01. Next base: position 2,575 of record JBPCVX010000138.1, on the reverse strand, counting down.
TTGTGAGTGTTGGGTTTTCTGCTGCACCAGTTGTGAACTGGCTACCATCTGAGATGAACAGATTCTTGATGTCATGTGTCTGCCCCGAACGGTTCACTACACCATCTCTTGCATTTTCAGACATCCGGTTGGTGCCGAGGTTATGTGTTGAAGGATATGGAGGTGTCGGGAAGGTGCGGGTCGCACCAACGGCATCATAAACCGCTTGGCCCTGCTTGTAGGCGTGATTGCGCATTGCGATATCATTTGGGTGATCATCAAAATGCACGTTAACAACAGGCAGACCGTATTTATCTTTGACAGCGTTGTTGAGCGTAACGCGGTTTGTCTCCTGTGGCATATCTTCACCCACAATCCACATACCGGCCATATTCTCATATGAATCAAGCGCTGTCGTGAACTCACGACCCCATCCACCTGGGTCAAGGAATGCAGCCATGAAGGGCAGTCCAAGAGCCAAGGTTTCTAATTCATAACCACCAACGAACCCGCGTGACGGATCATGACGAGATTCGTCTTGAATGATGCCTGCCATCGTCGTTCCACGCCACATTTTTACAGGCTTATCGAACACACCGTAAACGGAACCAGTCATGTGGCGCATATAGTTGCGACCAACCTGACCTGAAGAGTTAGCCAAGCCATCTGGGAACATGGAAGAAGCAGAGTTCAGCAACAGGCGTGGGCTTTCAAAAGAGTTACCTGCGAGGCAAACAAGTCTTGCTTTCTGCATTTGCAGATTGCCATCTTTATCGAAATACTCAACGCCCGTCACTTTGCCTGAATCGTCGTGCAATATCCGTGCAACATGGGCCTCCGTTCGCACTTCCAGTTTGCCAGTCGCTTCGCCTGCTTCGATGTCATGATAGCCAGCAGACCATTTCGCACCCCACTTACAGCCCTGGAAGCAGAAGCCAGTTTGTTGACACATGGTACGGTCACTGTTGTTGCTGGAAGCAATCGCCATCCGTCCGGTGTGAACGTCTTTATAGCCAAGCTTTTTTGCACCCGTTTCAAACACTTTATAGTTGTTGTTGCCTGGCAGCCCAGGCCGGTCACCAGTACGGGTCACCTGCAGTTTATCTTCTGCTTTTGAGTACCATGGGTTCATTTCAGCTGCATCAATTGGCCAGTCCAGCAGCGAAGCGCCCTGAACCTTGCCGTAAGTGGACGCAGCTTTCCATTCATGCTCCTGAAAGCGCAGGGAAGCACCAGCCCAGTGTTGGGTCGCACCACCAACGGACTTGACGATCCAAGCTGGGAGGCCAGAGAAATCCTTAGCAACGCGCCAGTCACCGCTGGTTGTGCGTGCGTCAGTCCATGCAAGCTGTCCAAAGCTTGCCCATTCGTCATTAATGAAGTCGTCTGGCACATGCCGTGCGCCCGCTTCAAGGGCAACAACACTAACGCCTTTTTGGGCCAGTTCGTTGGCGAGAACGCCACCGCCAGCGCCAGTTCCGATTATCACAACAACGCTATCGTCAGTTAGTTCATATGGTGCAGTCATTTTGCGTCTCCTCCCCTATATCCAGTTAATGTCGTCAAAGCCGCGATTGATGTATCCGCCTTTGGAGAAGCTCTCGCCTTCATACCCAAACAGCGGCCAAACGGCTTTTTGGTTGTAGAGACCGGTCACAAGACCACCACGCACTTTCTGAAAGAAGCCGCTGCTTTCCATTCCGCGCAATACATCCACGCGGTCGCGTTCCCAGCCCATTGCAAGGTAGCTTGCATGGCCTTTGCCCTGAGCAGCAGCGTTCAACGCTGCAATGCCCGCTTCAAATTCAGCGGCCGCATCTTTTGTATCGTATCCCTTCACTGCAGCGGCATAAAACTCATCACTGACATGATCATGCGGGTAAATATCGCGTGCCATCTGCACCAAAGTTGCCATAGTTTCAGGCTTCAGGGCCACAGTTTCCATAGCCCAAGCGGCATTGCTTGCGGCCAAAAAGCCTGTACCAACCACAAAAGTTGCCCCAGCAGCAGTAGCGCGCTTCAGCAAATCTCTGCGTGATAATCCTTTAGGGCTTGCCATTTCTAACATCATGATACCTCCTATTGTTGTCAATTGAATCTGCCGCCACGCTCAAGCACTTCGATTTCGTACCCGTCCGGATCAGCAACAAAAAAGAAACGCGCTACGAATTCGCCATCGGGCGCAAATTCCACGAGTTTTCTGGGGTTCAGCCCCTCGGCTTCAAACCGCGCGTGTTCTGCGTTGAGGTCATTGACAGACACCGCAAAATGTCCGTACCCATTGCCAAGGTCATACGCCTCGGTCGCGCCTTTGTTGATTGTAAGTTCCAGCTCGAATTCGGTTTCAGGGTTGCTAAGATAGACAAGCGTGAAATTTTCAAAATCGAGCCGATCTGCAACCGAAAGCCCGAAAGCTTTTTGATAAAAATCTACAGATCGGGCCTCGTTGAGAACCCGGATCATTGAATGTATCGCCTTTGCCACAGCAGCTCCTCATCTGACTAAGAAGGGACTAGACTATGCGGATCGTAAATTTGCGGGGTAGTATTGGGTTACTACTGTTCGGTTCAGCGCAATAGCATCTATTCAGCGGCAA
>JBPCVX010000137.1:0-12827 GCA_051010095.1 Hyphomicrobiales bacterium | reverse complement strand
GGGCAACCGGCGCATGCGCCTTGCATGCGCAAGTGAACGATGCCATCGCGATATCCATAAAAGGTAATGTCGCCACCATCTTGTGCAACGGCGGGCCGCACGCGCGTATCGAGCAGCTCCTTGATTGTGTCAACGATGTCCACATCAACCTCATCGAAATCCTCTGCGCCCTGTTCTTCCATGCCAGCATCTCCAACAACGGGAGCACCAGACATATAGTGCTCCATAATGGCGCCAAGCACGGCGGGTTTAAGGTGTTGCCAATCGGTATCGTCCTTGGTGATGGAGATGAAATCCGATCCAAAAAATACGCCCGACACGCCCTGTATCATAAACAGCCGTTGTGCGAGAGGTGAATCGTCTGTTTGATCCGCATCGCGATAATCGCGAGTGCCATCTGCGAGCACGACCTTGCCCGGAATGAACTTCAGCGTAGCTGGATTTGGGGTTGCTTCCGTCTGGATAAACATCTGTTTGCTCCCATTTGCGTAACAGAGTGAAGGGCTTTCGCTCTTCCAATTTAGATTTATTCTAAACTACAAAACTTTTAGCGATTTGTCGAGAACGCCTCGCATTTGTTGTTAGATGGGCGAACTGGCGTCTAAATCAAGCAATAAAGCCGACTATTTTCTTCACATCGCTATAGATCGGTGCTGCAATCGCACGCGCTCTGTTGGCACCATCTTTTAATACGGCGTCAATGTGACCTGGATCATTCATCAAACGGGTCATTTCATCAGCCACTGGCGCCATTTTATCAACGGCCAGGTTCACCAAATCCTGTTTGAAAGCAGAGAACTGCGCGCCACCGAACTCCCCAAGAACGCTTTCATTTGACGTGCCTTGAAGGGCTGCAAAAATACCGACAAGATTTTCCGCCTCTGGACGGCCCTTAAGCCCGTCAAGCTCTGAAGGCAGCGGCTCTGGATCGGTCTTCGCCTTGCGGATTTTTTTAGCAATGGTGTCGGCATCATCGGTCATGTTGATGCGCGAGAGATCAGAGGGATCGGATTTTGACATCTTCTTTGATCCATCACGCAGGCTCATAACCCGTGTTGCCGGTCCGGCGATAAGAGGCTCGGGCAATGGAAAAAATCCATCTGTGTAACCAAGCTCTGCAATCTGCTCTGCGAAATCATTGTTGAATTTCTGCGCGATGTCGCGGGAAAGCTCTAAATGTTGTTTTTGGTCTTCACCCACCGGAACATGAGTGGCGCGATAAACCAAGATGTCTGCTGCCATAAGATTTGGATACGAGAACAAGCCAACCGAAGCATTTTCGCGGTGCTTTCCGGCCTTTTCTTTGAACTGCGTCATGCGGTTTAACCATCCCATACGGGCAACGCAATTGAACACCCATGCAAGCTCTGCATGTTCGCTTACTTGGGATTGATTGAAGACAATATGTTGTTGCGGGTCGATGCCGGCGGCCAGGAATGCGGCTGTTACCTCGCGCGTGTTGTGTGCCATCTCTTTTGGGTCCAGCCATTGAGTGATGGCGTGCAAATCGACAACGCAATAAACACAGTTGTGAGAGTTCTGCATTTCAACAAAGCGGGTGATCGCGCCAAGATAATTGCCAAGGTGCAAGTTTCCCGTTGGCTGCACGCCCGAGAAAACACGCTGTTTAAGTTCAATCATTCCATTCACTCCTTGCTGGGAGCGCTATATGGCGGATTGCAACGCGGATGTGAAGACCTATTGCGGCCTGCGCATCATTTGTTTGAATTGACTTATTGTTGCCGTCCCAGTGAGTTGGCACACGAGCGCGAATACCAAGGCACCCAATCCAACTAATCCCACCAACACGCCAACACGAACGAAGAACGTATATTCCCGTGAGAAAACAGAGCCGATGTAACCAAGTGCGAAGTAAACCGCTGCGCCCATTATCACGCTTGCGGCAATCATGAGCAACAAATTGCGAACAGTCTTCGCGTGAGCCGAATAATGTCCGCGTTTGGCCAGGGTACCCCATAAAAGAGCAGAATTTACCCAGGCTGAGAGGGTGGTCGCTATGGCAATGCCCAGTTCTTCGTAGATTGGGAATAGCAGGAGTGATCCAGCGATGTTGATGATAACCGAGATTGCCGCAAAAATTGTTGGTGTCTTGGTGTCCTCTCGGGCGAAGAACCCAGGCGAGAACACCTTGATTAATACAAATGCTGGTAGACCAATGGCAAACCCCATCAATGCGGGAGCGGTTGAAGCGGTGTCTGCAGCTGTAAACTGTCCGCGTTCAAACAACACGTTAATCACCGGTTGCGCGAGGCACATAATGCCCACTGCCGCCGGTATGGTCATGAGCATTGAAAACTCAAGCGCGCGGTTTTGTGTGGTGTTTACCGCCGCTAAATCACCTGCTTGAAGTTTTCTGGATATATTGGGCAAAAGCGCAACACCAATCGCCACCCCAACAACGCCAAGCGGCAATTGATAAACACGGTCAGCAAATTGTAAAACTGCGATTGCGCCATCTTTTTGGCTGGCAATCATTTGCCCGATCAACAAATTGATCTGCGTTATACCGCCAGCAATTGAAGCAGGCACGGCGAGTATCAGCATGCGTTTTACGCGCGGTGTGAATGTGGGTTTAAGAAATCGCACCAGAAACCCATCTTTCCAGCATGCCCATACAAGCAATCCCAATTGTAGAAAACCCGATGCGCACCATGCCCAGCTCATTACGGTGCCGATGGTTGTCATATCGGAAACCTTCAGCAAGGCGAGCGTGCCCAGCACAGCAATCATCACAATATTGAGCAAGACGGTTGCAAATGCCGCGACTGCGAACTTGCCAAGAGAATTCAGAATGCCTGAAAACATCGCCACAAGTGACATGCACAGCAAATAGGGAAACATTATCCGGGTGAGCAGCACGGTGAGTTGCTGCTTTTCCGGTGTGTCGCTAAACCCTGGCGCGATGACCCAATCCACCAGAAACGGCATGAAAATTTCAGCCAGTGCTGTGAGCGCTAAAAGCACCACCAATAATATTGAAAACACTTCATTGGAAAATTGCCGGGCCTGTTTTTCACCTCCACCTTCTAGTTCTTTTGAGAAGAGCGGAATGAAAGCGGCATTAAACGCCCCTTCAGCGAATAGACGTCGAAAAAGATTTGGAAACCGCAGCGCTGCATAAAATGCATCCGCAACAGGGCCTGTTCCCAAAAGTGAAGCGATCAGCAATTCGCGCACAAATCCGAACACGCGGCTCATCATTGTGAAACCGCCCACGGTGGCTGCTGATTTGAATAAGTTCATGACGCTTCCATGTGTAGGCAATGTGGCTAAAGAGTGGTTAACTCACCGGCTCTGGTTTTTTGTTCTTGGCCGGTTTCCCTGAAAGGACAGACAAAAGTTGACGGATAATCGCTGCCCGGCGATTAGCGTTCAAAATCTTCTGGTTGGTCAAATCGGTGACGTAGAAGACATCCACCGCCTTTTCGCCAAATGTGGTGATGTGTGCTGAGGCAATGTTCAGGTTGAGGCGGAATAAGGCTTCCGTGAGATCGTAAAGAAGGCCCGTGCGGTCGAAGCCGTTTACTTCAATCAGCGTGAAAAGGTTCGATGTATCATTATCGATGAGCACTTGCGGCTCAACCTTAAACGCGCGGGCGCGGCTTGAAGGTTTGCGCCTTTTCGCCAAGAGGTCGCGCAACCGCACTTCACCCGTAAGCGACTGTTCGACCAGGTTCGCGATGCGCTTTGCCCGTCTAAGTTCATCTTCGGCATCAGGAAATTCGCGTGAAATAAGCAGTGTATCTATCGCCATGCCGTTTGCAGTCGTGAAAATCTGCGCGCCCACAATATTGGCACCTGCTGCAGCGCACGCCCCAGTCATGAGGGCGAGCAGCCGTGGATGATCAACTGCATAAACCACCAATTCGGTGATCTCGGTAAATTTATCTGAATGCACGGCTGTGTGGACAGCGCGTTTCTGCTTTACCGATTGTTGTATCATGCGTGCATGGCGCACTTTGTGTTCAATATCGACGTTTAACCAGTATGGATCATAGTGATTTTTGAGGTATTTTTTGATGCGTCCTGCAGGCCAATCGCTCATGCGGTCGGCAAACTCTTGTTTGGCGGCTTCCGCGCGTTTGTTGCGCGAAATTCTGGCATGGCCGCCGCTCAGGTGAGGTTCGGCTTCTGCGTATAGCGTGCGTAACAGCTGGCCTTTCCAGCCATTCCATACGCCTGGGCCGACGGCCTTAATGTCGGCAACAGTCAGAATCAGGAGAAGTTTCAAGCGCTCTGGGCTCTGCACAATGCCTGCAAAGTCTGCAATTGACTTGAAATCGTTTAGATCGCGCAGTTGAGCGGTCTCACTCATCAATAAATGATGGCGTACAAGCCAGGCCACGGTTTCTGTTTCGGCGGCATTTAACCCTAATCTTGGACAGAGTTTTTTGGCTACTTTCTCGCCCGCAATTGAATGATCTTCGGGCCGGCCTTTCGCGATATCATGGATGAATGTTGCCACATAAAGTGCGCGGCGGTTCTTAAGTGTATGGATAATTTCATTGGCAAGCGGATGTTCTTCCGCCAACTCTCCGCGTTCAATCTCTGCCAAAACACCCACGGCGCGCAGCAAGTGTTCATCCACCGTGAAATGATGATACATGTTAAATTGCATATGTGCGACAATGCGCCCGAAATCGGGGATAAAACGGCCCAACAAAGCTGCCTCGTTCATGCGTCTCAAAATGGTTTCTGGATCACGTTTTGAGGTGAGAATTTCAAGAAAGAGACGGTTGGCATCTGCATCGTTACGCATTTTACTGCCAACAAGTTTTAACGATCTCGTCACGAGTTTAAGCGCGTCTGGATGAATTCCCGAATTATACTTGTTCGCCAGCCAGAACAGCCTGATTAGATTTACGGGATCTTTTTCAAAAATATCGTTTGAGGCAACATTGATGCGATCGTTGTCGAAATGAAAATCAGCACTTTCTTTGACCGTTCCATGGCTGCGTTGCCCGCGTTTTAAGCGGCGAAACAGATTGGTCATGCGTGGTGCTTTTTTCAGCTCATGCTCTTCAAGGACTGCACAGAAAATTCGCGTTAGACCGCCCACTTTGGTGGCGACCAGAAAGTAATCGCGCATAAAATGTTCAACGCGCGCAATAGGTTCTTCATCTTTGTAGTTCAGCCGTTCCGCCATTTCGGCTTGCTTGTCGAACGTCAGTTTATCATCGCCGCGGTTCGACAAAAAATGCATGTGGCAGCGAACGGTCCATAAAAACCCTTCGCATTGTCTAAACTGGCGGAGTTCATCACGTGTAAAAATACCCGCTTTCACGAAATCATCCATGTTTGAAGTGTCGTAGACGAAGCGTGCAATCCAGAAAAGTGTATGCAGATCGCGCATCCCGCCTTTCCCATCTTTTACATCGGGTTCGACCAAGTATCGCGATTCGCCGGCGCGCTTGTGGCGGGCATCTCTTTCGGCAAGTTTTGTTTCTATGAACTCCTTTACCGCTCCTTTCGCGCCCATAAGCTCCTTGCGGTAGCGCATGGTCAGATCGTCGAACAAGCCCTCATCGCCCCAGAGATACCTTGCTTCCAATATGGCAGTAAGAATCGTGGAATCGCCGCGCGACAAACGAATACACTCATCCACCGAGCGGGTGGCGTGACCAACTTTGAAGCCTAAGTCCCAAAGCATGTAGAGCATATATTCCACAACACTCTCGCCCCAGGGTGTTTGCTTGTAGGGCAACAGAAAAAGCAGATCGATATCGGAACCAGGTGCTAATGCACCGCGGCCATAGCCGCCCGTTGCAACGATGCAAATACGTTCTGCGTCTGATGGATTTTTTGCCCGATATACATGGGTAACCGTGAAATCATAGATCACACGTATCAATTCATCCTGCACCCACGAGAGTTGCCGCGCACAACTGAAACCGTCATTGCTTGCCTCGAATTCAGTCTGGACGCTGAAACGGCTTTGTTTGACCAGCTCCTTTAAGTGCTCAAGTGCAGCAAGCCTGAGTTTAGACCCGCCATCACCGTGCTTACGCCAGAGAGCGGTGAGATCGTGGCGCGCGGCTTGCGCATCAAAATGCTTTTCGAATGTCTTGGGCTTCGTGGATTTGCTTGTGGTCATGTGAACCATTTATACTGTAACGACACGTGTCGTAAAGTTGAGTACCTGGTGAACCAAGAACATGCTAGCAAGCTCTCATGAAGTTTATACGTTCATTTATTGTTGTTTTGATTTGCATTATGGCTCCGTCCATGGTGCAGGCAGCCGACAAACTTTCTGTGCAAGATGCGCACAAGCTGGCACAAACTGGCGAAATTTTGTTGGTTGATATCCGCACACCACAAGAGTGGCGGGAGACCAAGGTTGGCGCATCGGCGCAGACGATTTCGATGCATAGTGCCGAGTTTCTTCGAAACTTAGAATCGGCTATTGAGGGCGATAAGACCAAACCTATAGCGCTTATCTGTGCAACTGGTGGGCGCTCACAATGGCTGCAAGCGCAATTGCTGCGCCGCGGATACACCAAGATTTATGATGTTTCCGAAGGTGTGCTGGGTTCATCAGCTGGTCCTGGATGGCTTAAGGCGAGCTTGCCGCTAAAGGATGCGCCAAAGCCTTAATGAACCGCCTCAATCGCCAGCGCGATACCCTGACCACCCCCGATGCACATTGTTACCAGGCCGTATCGTCCGCCAATGCGGTGAAGCTCATTAATGGCCTTTACAGCAATAATTGCACCTGTTGCACCAACCGGGTGGCCGAGCGCGATCGCGCCGCCATTGGGATTTACTTTGGTTTCATCAAGGCCGAGTTCCTGATTAACCGCGCATGCTTGTGCAGCGAACGCTTCGTTGGATTCGATTACATCGAAATCTTCGGCTTTTAATCCGGTGCGTTCCAAAAGGTTCTGGACGGCGGGAACAGGTCCAATTCCCATAATTTCCGGTGCAACACCTGCATGAGCATAACCAAGAATTTTTGCCACTGGCTTGCGACCTGCCTTATCAGCAGTCTCTGCATCCATCAGCACAAGTGCTGCTGCGCCATCGTTAATACCTGAAGAATTGCCCGCAGTAACAGAACCTTCTTTATCGAAGACAGGCCGCAAGCCAGAAAGACTTTCTTGGGTGGTTTCACCGCGCACATGCTCATCGGTATCGAACATGACCATATCACGGCCTTTTCTCACTTCGACCGGCAGTATCTGGCTTTTAAAACGACCTTCATTGATTGCGTGTTGGGCACGGGCTTGGCTTTCTGCGGCAAAAGCATCCTGCTTCTCGCGATTGATCTGGTATTTCTTTGCAACATTTTCGGCAGTGACACCCATATGGCCATTTCCAAATGGGTCATTAAGCGCGCCCAGCATCATGTCGGTCATGCCAGCATTTCCCATTTTTACCCCAAAGCGCGCATTAAGAGATGCATAAGGGGCACGGGACATGGCCTCCGCTCCACCCGCAATTGCCACATCCGCATCACCAAGCATTACTGTTTGTGCCGCAGACACAATCGCTTGTGCGCCGGAGCCGCATAGCCTGTTGCAAGTGAGCGCGGGCGTCTCTTTGGGGATTCCTGCATCAATCATTGCGACACGCGAAAGATACATATCGCGCGGCTCTGTGTGGATGACGTTTCCGAAGACCACATGGCCGACTTCGCTTGCATCCGTTTCCGCGCGACCCAAGGCTTCTTTGGTGCATTGGCCAGCCAAATCAATTGGCGCGGTGTCTTTTAAAGCTCCACCGAATGTTCCGATTGCGGTGCGTACACCAGATAAAATGACCACTTCGCGCGACATGAAATTAAGCTCCCTGATTGTTCCGATGCTCATTTAACATCAGGATTGACGTATCTCAATGCTTCCATAGATTGAGAATGAATGATGGTATGGATTGACGATGCCCTTGGTGATCGCCATATCATGCGGTAATCCGGTATGTTGGAAGATTGAAAAATGGTGAGGCGCGCGTGATTGGTTGGGTATTTGTTCTTGTTGTTGCATTTGTGCTTGCGTGGCTTTTCACAGAATCCAAAGCGACGCGCGGCATTGCTTTTGCAGTTATTTCGATAATTTCTGTGGCGATAGGCACCTATTTTTATATTTTTAATGAGCCGGTGGGCAGACAATCCGAAAAGCTGCGCGAGCCCAGCCAAGAACGCCAAGTCGCAGAGAGTGAACGTGCGGCAGCCAGATCCCGATTTGCAATAAAAACTGATGAAATCGCTGTATTGCGCCGCAATTTGCGTAATGGTGTTCAGGTGAGTTGGGACGGTAGTGGTAATCGCGTTGAGCAGCCAGACCTGCGCTCTTGGATTTTTTCTGGTGCGGTTGAAAACACATCTAAAGAATATACCGCACGTGATGTGAGCTTTGAAATCTCGATCTATTCTTGCCCGATTTATTTCGACACACCACAGGAAAAGGCAAGCCGCCAAGAGCTCCAAAGTGCCTGTAACCTCTCAGGAAGCCAGACGGTTTCCTTTTATGGTCTTGGCCTTGGGCCAGGTGCACAAAAAGAATTTGAACAGAAATTCAGTGTCAACAATCTGCGAGAACCAAAAAACTGGCGCTATTGGGCGCAAGTAAGCCAGGTCGTCACGGACGTAAACTAAGCTCAAAAACTCTATTTTTTGTTTCTACTGGGGCGCGGTGGAACGGTTTTCAAATAGGCAGCGATTGCGTCTCGATCTTCTTTTGTCAGATGTGCCATATTCTCCTGTACAGCCACCATGGATCCGCCGAAACTATCATAATCCGGTGTGAAACCCGTTTCCAAAGAAGATGCGATATCCGCAGCGCTCCAGTTTCCTATGCCATCTTTGCTGGGTGTAATATTGGGGATTGAACCTTTTCCTTCAGGCGAAGGTCCACCTGCGAGATACCAATCGTTTTCAGGTCCCCCTAAGAAATTACGCGGTGTATGGCACTCTCCACAATGGGCAAGCGCGCGCGCAAGATAGGCACCCCGATTTACTTGTTCATCCGCTGATGGATCTGCCTCGAACGGCTTATAGTTCATAAACAGAAACTTCCAACCACCAAGCAGGCGGCGAAATTTGAAAGGGAGTGGTAGATCATGCTCTGGAACATTGGATTTAACTGCAGGCAATGTGTCCATAAATGCTTTCAAATCAATGGCGTCCTTAATGTTCATGTGCTGATAAGACAAATAGGGAAATGCGGGATAATAGTGTTGGCCGCGAGGACTTACACCACGCATGACAGCGTTAACAAAATCAAGCGTGCTCCAGCCTCCAATGCCTTGTTCTGTATCAGTTGATATGTTTGGCGCATAGAATGTGCCAAAGGGTGTCTTAAACGCGTGCCCGCCGGCGAGTTTGAATTTTTCCTCACCCTTGGCATCGGGGGCTGCGTGACAAGACGCACATCCCGAAGCGTAAAAAATATACTTTCCGTGTTCGACATCGCCGGGAGACGTTGGCAAATCAGCTTTGCTCAATGTCTTTGGCATCGTGATGAACCAAAAGGCGGCAAGCCCAGCAAAGCCGACGAGAATTATGATCCTGATGAACGCGCGCATGTTTTGGCTCCCAAACAAAGCAACAGGGTATTGCGTTGTGCCTGCTAATCCAATGGTGAAATTTTCTGATGTTTACACATAGGTCAAGAATGTTTCACAAGAAATACAGATAGACGTAGGGGAAGCGTGTGAAAGCTGCAGTTTGCCGTGAATTTGGCCAGCCTTTAACAATTGAGAATGTGCATCTTGCAGAACCTGGAGAAGACGAGGTTCAGATAAAGATATCCGCCTGTGCGATTTGCCACTCCGACATAACCTTTATTGAAGGTGGTTGGGGCGGTGCCTTGCCTGCTATATGGGGTCACGAGGCCTCTGGTATTGTCGCGCAAGTTGGCCCCGGCGTTTCTGACATACAAGCAGGCGATTTTGTGGTTGTTACTTTGATCAGAAGCTGTGGCGAATGCCATTATTGCGCGCAAGGTCGTCAGGTTATGTGTGACACAAGCTTTGCGCTCGATGAGAGCTCGCCTCTGAAAGACCAAGCTGGTGATACGATCGGTCATGGATTACGCACTGGAGCGTTCGCCGAGTTTGCAACGGTTCACCGTTCTCAAGTTGTCAAAATATCTCAAGACATTCCTGTAGACAGCGCGTCGCTTTTGGCATGCGGCGTTATTACTGGTTTGGGTGCAGTGTGGAATACGGCAGACGTGCCTGCAGGCGCGCATGTCGTGGTTATCGGCTGCGGTGGGGTTGGTTTAAACTCTATCCAAGGAGCGGCCTTGCGGGGCGCCAAGACGGTCATTGCCTTGGATGTTGCGCAAAATAAGCTGGAGGCAGCTCGTAAATTTGGCGCAACGCATTGCATTCAAGCAAGTGATGCAGGTGCAGTTGCTCAAGTGCAAGCGATTACCGATCAGCGCGGTGCGGATTATGTTTTCGTAACAGTTGGCGTTAAACCTGTCATAGACAATGCATTGGCCTATCTGGCCAGCGGCGGAAGCGCAGTGATCGTTGGCATGCCCCCCAGCAATGTGATGGCCGAATATGATCCAGGTACATTTGCAGCTCTTTCACAACGCATTCTAGGGTCGAAAATGGGCTCAGCGCGCGTTCAAATTGACGTGCCTCTGCTGGCCGATATGTATTTGCAAGGCCGTTTAAAGCTGGATGAATTGATCACTGGCCGTTACATGCTGGAAGAGATAAATGACGCAATCGCGTCAGTTAAGCGCGGCGATGCTTTGCGCAACGTGATTATGTTTTGAGGAAAGCGCATGAAAATTACGGATTATAAGACTTGGGTAGTCGGAAATCCGCCACCTCATTTTGGGGGACGGTACTTTATCTTCATCAAACTTGTCACAGATAGTGGTGTCGTTGGGTACGGCGAGGTCTACGGTGCAACATTCAATCCGCGCACAATGCAACATATGATTGCCGACGTGTGTGAACGCGAAGTGATGGGGTCAAACCCTTTCCACATCGAACGTTTATGGCGCAGGGTTTATGGTCGCGGATATTCTTTACGCCCTGACATTTCACTGATGGGTGTTCTAAGCGGTATAGAGATGGCGCTCTGGGACATTATCGGTAAGGAGTGCAACAAGCCGGTTTATGAGCTTTTAGGTGGAAAGGTGCACGAAAAACTGCGCTCTTACACTTACATTTACCCCGATTCTGGCGACGTTTATCCTGAAACACCCGATGAAAAACATGTGTACGTAAACCCCGACACAGCTGCACAGCGTGCACAAGATTATGTCGATATGGGATTCACTGCGGTAAAATTTGATCCTGCGGGTCCCTACACTGTTTATGACGGTGGCATGCCAACACTTGAAGAACTTGATCGTTCAGAACAATTCGTAAAGCGCATTCGCGAGGCGGTTGGCAACAAAGCCGATATGCTGTTCGGCACCCATGGACAATTTTCGACAGCTGGCGCAATTCGCTTGGCGAAACGGCTGGAGCCATATGACCCGCTGTGGTTTGAAGAGCCAACACCGCCAGAGAATCCGCGAGAAATGGGTCGTGTGGCACGTCAAACAAGCATCCCAATCGCCACTGGGGAAAGATTGTGCACCAAATATGAATTCGCTCGTGTTCTTGAAAATCAAGCCGCATCAATTTTGCAAATGGCACTTGGCCGGGTTGGAGGATTGCTTGAGGCGAAGAAAATCGCAGGGCTGGCTGAGACATATTACGCGCATCTGGCGCCGCATCTCTACTGCGGCCCAATTGAGGGCGCCGCTAACGCGCAGATAAGCGCATGCTCGCCGAACTTTCTCATACTGGAGAGCATTGAACGCTGGGGAGGTTTTCACTCAGAAATATTGAAGAAACCCATGCAGTGGGAGGATGGTTATGTCATCCCGCCAGACACACCAGGCCTTGGGGTGGAGTTGAACGAGGACGTCGCTGATGCACATCCCTATGAAGGGGACGAATTGCATCTTGAAATGGGTAATGACCCTGTACGATAGCGAGGACGAAAATCATATGAAAGTTGGATTTATCGGGTTGGGAAATGTTGGCGGCAAACTTGCTGGCAGCGTTTTGCGCAACGGATTTGAACTCTATGTGCGCGATCTGGACAAGGATGTAGCGCAGCAGTTTTTGGGCCAAGGCGCGCATTGGGCAGAGACACCGAAGGCCATGGCTGAAGCCGTTGATATTGTGATTACCTGCTTGCCGTCGCCAGCAGCGAGTGCGGCGGTCATGGAAGCTGAAGATGGAATCTTGGCAGGTCTGGCACCTGGAAAAATCTGGGCTGAGATGAGTACGACAGATGAAGCCGAAGTGAAACGCCTAGGAAAGAAAGTCTCAGAGCTTGGTGCTGAGCCGGTCGACTGTCCCGTGTCTGGCGGTTGTCACAGGGCGGCAACGGGGAATATTTCAATATTTGCAGGATGTAGCAGGGAAACTTTTGACCGCTTGTTACCGCTGCTCACCGCGATGGGCCGTCGGATATTGCATACTGGACCTCTTGGAAGCGCTTCGGTTTTGAAAGTACTAACCAACTATCTTGCCACTGCTAATCTTGTGACGTTGTGTGAGGCATTGGTGACCGCGAAAGCGGCTGGTATGGATTTGGGAACCACCTATGAGGCAATACGCATTTCGTCCGGCAACTCATTTGTCCACGAAACGGAAAGCCAGGTCATTCTGAACGGCAGCCGCGATATCACTTTCACGATGGATTTGGTGTCCAAGGATATCGGCATCTTTCAGGCAATCGCTGAGCGTGCGGGCGTACCGCTTGAGATCTCTCCAAAGTTGATAGAAATTTTCAAGGATGGCGAAGAGCGATTTGGTTCGCGTGAATGGTCGCCAAACATTATTCG
>JBPCVX010000136.1:0-2523 GCA_051010095.1 Hyphomicrobiales bacterium | reverse complement strand
TCAAATATCTTGCTAGGAAATTGCAATGGCATTGAAGGGGGTTGGGTTGTTCACGGATCATCCCGCAAGCGTGGACGAAACCTATGGTGAGCATTTTGTATTTGCAACCAGCACAGGCTTGAAGCTGCTTGGTGCCGGTGCTGCTGCGGTCATCCATGGCGTTCTACCATTTATGTTTGAAACCACGGCAAGCGATATGATGAAAAAACTCCACAGCGATTTGTCCAGTCGCCGCAAAGTTGCGGAAGGTAAAGTTTCAGAACTTTCCTCAAGTGTTGAGGCTTAAACGATCGCGGGTTGAGAAGCTCGGAGTGCTGGGCTCCGGTTAAGCAAATCAGGCCATATGCCAGAATGTGTAGTGTTGGGGCATGGCACAATCGGCGCGGTGATTGAGGGATCATCAATGGCAAACTGATTTGCGTACCACAGAGGCACCGTCAATTGGCGGTGCCTCTGTTTATTTGTGGTGTATATTTTAAATTGTTGATTTAAGCTTCTTGCAATTATCGCAACGCGCGGGTGTTTTTTTTGAATTTGAATCCCAAAAACTTTTCTGAAATCCCGATCATTGATGGCAGTGCGCTCGGGTCTCAAGATACAAACGAATTAGATATACTGGCGCAGGCGTTTTTTGACGCCTACAGCACTTCCGGCTTCGGATGCATTATTAATCATGGCGTTGATGACGCACTCACGAAGGGCGTATTCGAAGCTTCGGCGCGTTTTCATGCTTTGCCCGATGTTGAAAAATTAGAAATTGAACTCAATCATTTGCACCGTGGATATATTCCAATCAACACGTCGACAGACGTCAATTCCAAACTTGCAGATGTGAAGAAACCCAATCAATCCGCCTCGTTTATGATGATGCGTGAAGATGGACCAGAAGCACCTGACGTTGTAGCTGGTGCATATTTGGCTGGTCCCAACCAATGGCCAGAACTTGAAGGATTCCGTGAGGCGGTAACGGCATATAATGACGCGTTATGTAGCCTTGGGCGACAGTTGGTGAACGTGGTCGCTGCGTCAATCGGCGCTGACGTGGACCTGTTGGCCCCGGCATTTGAACGCCCGACCACTTGGCTGCGGATGTTGCACTACCCGTCTGTTCCGCAATCCAGCCCAGATGATCTCTTTGGGTCAGCGCCCCATTGCGATTTTGGATTTCTCACGATATTGGCCCAAGATGATATTGGCGGGTTACAGGTGCAAAACCCGGCAGGTGAGTGGATAGATGTGCCCGTTATTCCTGGTGCGTTCGTCGTGAATGTGGGGGATATGTTGCATCGTTGGAGCAATGGAATGTTAAAATCCACACCGCATAGGGTGATTAATCGTTCAGGCCGTGAACGCTATTCTTGTCCTTTCTTTTTTGATCCTAACGTCGCATCGAATATAACCCCGCTCGAATGCTGCGTTACTCTGGACAATCCAGCGCGATTTGAGAGCATAAATTTTGGAGACTTTCTGCGCGGCGAATTGCAGGCAGGCTATAACAAACATAAACCAGAAGTTACTAGCCCCTGACACCTAATCGTTAAGTGCGATTATAGCAGTGGATTGACTCATTAGGACGTTTGCCCTAATAATCGGGGCAAATGTCCTAGAAGTTGTCATGAGCAAACGGAATACCCGCGAAAAGATTGTCGAGATCGCCGATGAATTGTTTTACCGGCGCGGCTATGAGCACACATCATTTGCCGACATCGCCGAAGTGGTGAATATTTCGCGCGGGAACTTTTATTATCACTTCAAAACCAAGGACGACATTCTGGACGCGGTGATAAAAGCGCGATTGGCCAAAACGCAAAACCTTTTAGATCAATGGCAGCGCGATGGTGTGCAACCTATTTACCGCATTCGCAGTTTTATCGAAATTCTCATCACCAATAAAACCGACATTATGGAGAATGGCTGCCCTGTCGGCACGTTGTGCGCTGAGCTGGCAAAGCTGGACCACGCGTCCTTGGAAAACGCAAGCGAGCTGTTCAACCTTTTTCGTGATTGGCTACGCAAGCAATTTACTGATCTGGGTCGGGCAGATGACGCGAACGGGCTGGCGATGCATTTGCTGATGCGCAGCCAGGGCGTTGCCTCGCTCGCCAACGCTTTCCACGATGAAGATTTTATCCGCAACGAGGTGTCACTGATGCACGATTGGCTGGAGAAGCAATGTGCTTCTCCTGCGCTGGCATCCAACGCTTAAGGCAAAACCAAAGGAAAATTGTAGATGTTTGTCATTCTATTGAAATTCTCAGACAACAAAGCCAATGCCGGCGCGTTTATGGATGGTCACAATGCCTGGATCAAAGCTGGGTTTGATGATGAGGTTTTTTTGCTCGTGGGAAGTATAAAACCTGGGATGGGCGGCGCGATCATTGCGCACAATGTTGCCTTGGAGGATCTTGAGACCAGGGTGAAGGAGGACCCGTTTGTTCAGGAAGGTGGTGTCACGGCTGAATTTATCGAAATTGACCCCGCCCGTACCGATGAGCGGCTCGCATTTTTGAAACAATGAAGGAT
>JBPCVX010000135.1:0-4601 GCA_051010095.1 Hyphomicrobiales bacterium | reverse complement strand
GCTCAAGTGAAGGCCAAGAGCTCATGGAGTGGGATTCGCTGCCAGCCGGTGTTGTAACAATTGCAGAAGGTTATGGAGGATTTGAAGTCACCCCGCATAGTTATGCCGAAATGAAACGCCACGCACTGGAACTTTTAATTGAGTTTTCGGATCGTGTAGTTGGACATGTTGGTGCACAAGCTGTACCAGACCATTTGCTTGGAACGTCGGGAACGGTCACAACGATTGCAGGTGTACACCTTGGATTGCCACGGTATGACCGTTCAAAGGTCGATGGTTGTTGGATGAGCCATGATGAAGTGAGCGTGGTAACTGACGGTCTTTTGAAAATGTCTTACGACGAACGGGCCGCAAGCCCATGCATTGGCCGCGAACGCGCTGATCTCGTGCTCGCTGGGTGTGCAATTTTCGATGCGATAAGAGAACGATGGCCCGCCCCGCATGTTCGGGTGGCCGACCGTGGTTTGCGCGAGGGAATTTTGACGACCCTCATGCAAGAGGATGGCACTTATGCAAATCCACCGAGAACCGGTGGGGCCAGAAAGAGATAGAGCATGGCACGCGAAAAAAAAACATCTGGGTCTCCAGCAACCAGGCGAGAGCTCAAGGTCAAGGTAAAAACCGCGCGGGGCAGAAAACTTTCGTCTACCCGCTGGTTGCAGCGCCAATTAAATGATCCTTATGTGCTGGAAGCAAAGAGGCTCGGGTTGCGCTCGCGTTCGGCGTTCAAATTGATGGAAGTTGACGACAAGTATTCGGTGCTCGCAAATGGCGCTAGGGTGGTTGACCTCGGCGCTGCCCCTGGCGGATGGTCGCAGGTTGCTGCAGAACGTATAGGCGCAGATAAGGGCAATGGTGTTGTTGTCGCGATTGATATTCACGACATTGATCCGATTCCCGGCGTCACATTTTTGCATATGGACTTTTATGACGATGATGCGCCTGATCGTCTGACCGAAGCGCTGGACGGACCGGCAGACTTTGTAATGTCTGACATGGCAGCACACGCGTCAGGGCACCGTCAGACAGATCACATGAAGATAATGGCTTTGTGTGAGGCCGCTTTGGACTTTGCGTGCGATGTTTTGCGACCAGGTGGCGGCTTTCTTGCCAAGGTTTTGCGCGGTGGAACGGAACATGAGCTGCTGTCTGAGGTGAAACGCAACTTCAAGTCGGTCAGGCATTTCAAACCTGAATCCAGCCGCGCTGATTCAGCCGAGCTTTATCTTTTGGCCACTGGGTTTAAAGGTGACAATTCTGACACACAGTGAATGTAGGAAGATGGCGCCCTGTTAATTCTTTGAAAGGTGCAATTGAGCGCTTTACGAGGGGTGCTGGCTAATGTTAAAGGCACTCGTCAACCCATTACTGCAGGGCAAAGTGAGTCGGAACCGCAAGATTTGGCACGGTGCCGAGCATTTTCCCATTTTATAAAGGTTGGCGATTATGTCCAAAACTTCTACAGACGCCGAATTCGAAGAATATCTCACATTTGATGATGTGCTTATGAAGCCAGCATCTTCAGGCGTTATGCCAGCGGAAGTGAGCACCAAAACCAGGCTCACACAAAACATCAATCTCAACATCCCGATTCTGTCGTCAGCCATGGATACGGTTACCGAGGCTGGAATGGCGATCGCCATGGCGCAAGAGGGTGGATTGGGTGTAATCCACCGAAACTTAGACATCGATGAGCAGGCGCGGCATGTGCGTCAGGTTAAAAAGTTTGAATCTGGCATGGTCGTCAACCCGGTTACAATCACGCCTGATGCCACCCTTGCTGATTTACAGGCGCTGAAAGCCCGCTATAAGATTTCGGGAATTCCGGTGGTGGATAAACCTGACGGAAAATTGGTGGGTATCGTAACCAATCGTGATGTGCGCTTTGCGAGCAACCCTGATCAGCCTGTTGCTGAGTTAATGACAAAAGAAAATCTTGTAACGGTGAGCGAAGAAGTGGATCGAGAGGAAGCGAAGAAACTGCTTCACCATAACCGGATTGAAAAGCTTATTGTCACGGACGCAGACGGAAAGTGCGTTGGCCTGATCACTGTCACGGATATGGAAAAAGCAGCTGCATACCCGCATGCAAGCAAAGATGAGCAAGGACGTTTGCGCGTGGCGGCTGCCACGGGCACCGGGGAAAATGGGTTTGCACGCGCCGAAGCGCTGATTGATGCGGGCGTCGATTTGGTTGTTGTCGATACGGCCCATGGCCACTCAGACCATGTTCTTGGTCAAGTGAGCCGTATCAAGAAGCTATCTAACTCGTGCCAGATTATTGCTGGCAATGTGGCCACTGCGGATGCCACTAAAGCGTTGATTGATGCCGGGGCGGATGCGGTAAAGGTGGGCATCGGACCTGGATCAATCTGTACAACCCGAATGGTGGCGGGCGTTGGTGTGCCTCAATTATCAGCGATCCTGGACTGTGCTGAAGCAGGTGCAAAAAACGATGTTCCAGTGATTGCTGATGGCGGCATCAAATATTCCGGCGATTTGGCAAAAGCGATTGCTGCGGGCGCTGATTGCGTAATGATCGGATCATTGCTGGCTGGAACTGATGAAAGCCCCGGTGAAACGTACATCTATCAAGGACGCTCATATAAGAGCTACCGCGGAATGGGTTCTGTAGGCGCTATGGCGCGAGGCTCGGCGGACAGATATTTCCAAGCAGAGGTGAGCGATAGCCTAAAGCTCGTGCCTGAAGGCATTGAGGGACAAGTGCCCTACAAAGGCCCGATAGCGGGTGTCTTGCACCAGCTCATCGGCGGAGTGCGCGCAGCAATGGGTTACACAGGCGCGCCAGATATCGCGCACTTTAAATCGGAAACGGAGTTCATCCGCATTACCAATGCATCCTTGCGCGAAAGTCATGCCCATGACGTGATGATCACGCGGGAATCGCCAAACTATCAACGGCAGAGCTGATCATGCGCGCAGGAGGTCGAATATCCGCGGCCATTGAGGTTTTAACAGAGATTGACGCTCGCCATGTGCCAGCAACGGTTGCGCTGCAGAATTGGGGCAGAGCGCACCGGTTTGCCGGATCTGGCGACCGCGCGGCAATTGGAAATCTTGTGTTTGATGCCCTGCGCCACAAGGCGAGTGCCTGTTGGGTGATGAACAATGAAAGCCCGCGTGCTGCCGTGCTTGGCGCGCTTGCGCTGCATATTGACACTGACCGGACTACCGTGAACGAGTGGTTTTCCGGCGAGAAATTTTGCCCCGACCCTCTCAGCGACGCGGAAACCAAAGCCTTGGACAACGCCAAGCTGCAGATTGCTCCAGATTGGGTGCGCGCCGAGTTGCCAGAATGGGTAGCAACTCATTTTGCGGAAAACTTCGATGAAGAATTAGTTTCGGAAGGCCAAGCGCTTGCCGCCCGCCCGCCGATAGATTTGCGTGTCAATACGCTCAAAGCAAATCGCGAAAAGGTTATAAAAGCCTTGTCCCGATTTAAGCCTAACCCCACACCACTTTCACCTGAAGGGTTGCGCATCGCGCCACCAGATCTGTTTGGCCGTAGCGCGAACGTGCAGGCCGATGGCGCATACCAAAAGGGTTGGGTCGAAGTGCAAGATGAAGCCAGTCAGATCACCGCGCGGCTCGTGTTCCCGCAACCGGGTGAACAAGTGCTTGATTATTGTGCAGGCGCGGGCGGCAAAACCCTCGCTATGGCCGCATTGATGGAAAATAAGGGGCAGATTTTTGCCTATGATGCCGACCGTAACAGGCTAGCGCCAATTCATCAGCGCCTGAAACGCGCTGGCGTGCGCAATGTGCAGGTGCGCGAACCAGGTGATGACGCATTGTCTGGTATGGAAGGGCGGATGGATAGGGTAGTCATAGATGCGCCCTGCACAGGGTCTGGCATTTGGCGACGCAGGCCAGATGCGAAATGGCGGCTTACCCCGGAAACGTTAGAGACCCGCAAGGCGGAACAGCATGCAGTTTTGCAGCAGGCGGCACAGTATGTGCGCGAAGGGGGTTATCTTTGCTATATCACCTGCTCGCTCATTCCAGAGGAAAATGAGCACCAAATCTATAGTTTTCTCGAGGAGGCAGATGGTGCCTTTGACCTGCTGTCTGCAGGTGAAGTTTGGGAAGACACGTTTCCAATAGATGGCGCCAAACCGTGGTCGGCTGATGAATGCAGCGTAACTTTGACACCTGCAGCCACCAACACGGATGGATTTTATTTCGCCGTTGCAGAACGGGTGAAATAAAAAGGGGCGCTCGTGAGCGCCCCTAAAATTTGGTCACTTTTAAAACTTAATCGCCGGTGGTTAGGTTCTTAATACCATCGGTAACCGTCTTTGTTGCATCCTCGGCCGCTTTCGCTGCACCTTCAGCAGCTTTAGCGGCAGCGTCTTGAGCTGCCTTGGCGGCATCTTCGGCCGCTTTTTGAGCCGCTTCTTCAGCTTCTTTTGCTGCATCGTTCGCCGCCTGAGAAGCTTGCTCGGCCGCTTTTTGCGCTTCGGCTTCAGCCTTAGCGGCCGCTTCCTCTGCTGCTTTTTTTGCAGCCTCTTCAGCCGCTTTTGCTTCTTCTTCGGCTTTCATTTTAGCTTCTTCTTCAAGCTTTTTAGCCTCCTCAGGCA
>JBPCVX010000134.1:0-8043 GCA_051010095.1 Hyphomicrobiales bacterium | reverse complement strand
GTATGAAGAAGTTAAAACGCCTAATTTGTGGCGCATCTGTATTGGCAATGACTGCAACAGGTGCTTACGCGGCAGACCTAGCACCAGAGCCTATGCTCGGACCTGATTGGTCTGGTTTCTATGCCGGTATCGGCCTTGGTGGCTTTGGCAGCAGAAACAAGCTAGTTTACGATCCCGTTAATCTAGGTTCGGTGAAGCCTTTTGGTTTCTCCGGCGGTGGTTTTCTTGGATATAACTTCGGTTACGAAAACTTTGTATTCGGTATCGAGGGTGACATCTATGCTAACACCGGGAAGAAAGACCGTTTTGGCACTATTTCGGACGCTGCAGGAAATGCAGTCGCTGTTCGTGCTCGTCTGAAAGACAAAATGTCTTACTCAATCCGTGGTCGATTGGGATATGCCGCTGGCAATTTCATGCCCTACATTACTGGTGGTTGGCAAGGTATGCAGCAGCGGGTTTCTTTTGGCCCTCCCGGCAATACTTCCGGTAAGAGCAAGTCAATGTCAGGTTATACAATTGGCGGTGGTGTCGAGTGGCTTGCAAGTGGCTGGTTGGCAGATGATGTTTTGCCTGGCGCGCCAACATTCCGTGTTGAATACCGTTATTCTGACTACGGTCGGAACACATGGAACTTGGGTCCATATTCTTTGAGAACCAAGAACAAATCTAACCAGTTCATTTTTGGCGCTGCTTGGAAATTCTAAGCTACGCACGATGCTAATGAAATGCTTAAATGGTCGCCCAGTGGGCGACCATTTTTTTGTTGTGATATCGCTCAATTCTCTTTCGGATCAAGCGTTTGCAAAAACGTCAAGAGATCCGCGATTTGCCGTTCTGTCAAAAAGCGTATTGCGAGCATATCTGTTCCTGGAACGCCGTTTAACATTTTGTGTAATGCCTGCTCAGGTCTGTTCTGCGATATCCAACCGAGCGAGGATTTATCGCCCAGTTCACCGACTAGTGTGGCCTTGCCATCGTATTGATGGCAATTCATGCACGCACCTTCAAAAATTGCCCGTCCTGCTTCTGTGTCGCCAAAAGCCAAGCCATCTTTGCTCATGAATGTAGTTGGTTGATACTGACCAATCGATACAAACATCGCGAGAATATCGAGCAAGCCTTCTTCGAGAATGTCGCCAGGGTATTCGGGATGTTTTTCACGAATTTTACTTGCGACCATGTCTGGTGCGATACCCACCATGGAACTTAAGCTGGTGAATGCGGGAGAATTCGCGGTTTTCTTCCTTTCCCCATCGCTACCTTGATAATCCCAGCCATGACAGGTTACGCATCGCCACGTTTCGGATGCAGGCATGTTCACGTCTTTTGGAAATGCCGGATTGGCCTTTGTGGGGGCGGAAGTTGCCGTCATTTCCCAAAGATTGTCATAGAGTTTCCCGCCAATGGCAAGCACAAACACTTCCCCAAACTCTATGTCTTTTTCCTGATAAGTGTTGGATGACTGGCTTACTGCCATTTTTGTGAAATGGGGGGTGAAGGCCAAAGCGAGCAACAAGATACAAAAAACGCATTTTAGCTTTGTCATAAGTTTCCTCTTATGTGTGGAACAACAGATGTACGTTACAAGAATCTCTTGAAAAAACTATGACTTGGGTCAAGCAACTTTTTAGACAAAGCAAGATCTACTATGAAAATTCTAGTAAGTTGATTTTTCTTCCAAATTCGGGTTGAGTAAAACCGATAATGAGGAGAGGGGATAGTTTTGCAAACATTGCGGGAAATTGCCGATGAGGCAATCGGGAGTATCAACAAGACGCTTGATGTGCCAATGAATAAAGATCAAGAAGGCGAGATCATTAACATTATTGAGCGCGCAGTAATGCGCGGGCTTTTAGAAGGACAACATAGAGCCGTGGACGCTGCTTTGCTGTGCCCGGAGGCAGATCAGGACATGGCGCACAAGATTGCCTCTGAAATTCGCAGAAAGAACGATCTTCTGATCGCAAACCTTTCCAGTATGCGCTGACAAAAGCCGTTCCTGTTGTACTTTTAACGCGTTTTGCCACGCGTGCAGGCGCGATATTCAAGCCATAGTCTTTCGGTAAGCTTTTTGTTTCCTGAACGCCCGGCTTTCATGGCTTGTTTGCGCTCGTAGTTGCACATGGGTCTGCTTCTCATCGCATTAGCGGGAGCGTGGTGGATGAGTATTGAGGTGCTTGTGAAGGCAATTCCTAGAGAATAAATAAAAAATTTCCTTGTTTTCATTTTTGAAGATCTCTGTTTCTGGAGAATATTATTTCTATTCTTTATGGAACTTATATTTTATCTTCGATTATTCTGACTTATTTGTTTAGTTTGTGAAAAGTAAAATCTTAGAAAGACTGAGTTGATGAGCAGCCGCATATTGCTGGGAGTGTCTGGCGGACCGAAAAACCAATCGAAGATTGAACTGGCGTTTAACTTGGCAAAGCAGTCTGACTGCGCGTTGTCGGCGCTTGCAATCAAAGATGTTGAACGCCTGAAGCAGACAGATAGCGCCAGTTTAGGTGTGTATTCGCATCAGGCGCGCAAGATTGAAGAAAGACTGCACAGAGCAGACGAGCATCTTGCGAAACGCCTTGACGATTTTGATGCATTAGCTGCAGAAAATGGCGTCCGCTTTAGCCCCTTGAGCGTTCACGGCGACGCATTGCACGCTATCACTGAAGCCTGGAGCTTTCATGACTTGTTGATTCTTGATACCCATCCCTGGCCGATTGGTGTCGATGCACCAGAAGATTCTACAATATTGCTGAAGCTTATTGCGCATGGCATTAGTCCAATGTTGGCGGTGCCAAAGGGGGCTCCAACGCGTGTGCGCAAATGCTTGGTCGGACTATCAGGTTCTCTGGAATCGGCAAAGGCATTAAAGCATCTCGTTATGAGCGGTGTGTTTTCGGAAGCTGCCATACATGTGGTCACGGTTGGTGCTCCAAAATCGAACGATACCGCTGAAGAGCTTTTAGAGAAAGCGACCGCGTATTGCGAAATTCATGGTCACGAGGCGACGTCTAGCATTTTGGAAGGTGCAAGTTCAGAGACGATACTGCGTGAGATTGAAGCTGTGAACGCTGATCTTGTTGCGATCGGAAGCAGCTTTCGCCGATTTCTATTCAGGGAAAAGTTTGGCACCCACGCCAAAGCGATTATTGATCGCTCTCCGGTGGCGGTCTTTATATCCCATTAGTGCTGGGTGTTACCCGTCTTTGCAACGCTATTTACCTTGACTTAGCATGTGTTTGCGCATCCTGTTGGTGAGATCGAGCATCAAAGTTTTTGTGTCTTTTTATGTCCCGCACCAACGCACACAATCTTCGCCTCGCCATTCCGCTGGTTCTGCTATCAACCGTGGGTTACGGGCTAAATCCTCCGTTTGCGCGTTTTGCGTTTGAAAATGGTGTGCCTGTATTAACGTCCAGCTTGATGAGGTCGCTAGCGGTTATTGTGTTCACCGCAACATTGATGGCAGTCGCAAGAGGTGGGTACTTTGTTCCTGCTCATTTGCGCAGGCATGTCTTTTGCATGGGATTAGCGTCTACCGTGATGACACTTGGTTACTTGTCTTCGGTCGCGTTTATTCCTGTGCCAATTGCGACAATGATTTTCTTCACTTTTCCAATTGCCATCCTGCTGGTTTCCCCCCTCATTGAAGGTAACAAAGTGCCTCCGAAGCGACTTGCGATGGCGTTTGTTGCATTTGGCGGATTACTGCTGGTGATTGGTCCGCGATTCGATGCTTTAGACTGGCGTGGCCTCGTTCTTGCGGCAATGGCTATGGTAGGTATCGCCTCTTCATTTTTTATTGGCCGCAAGATTTCTGAGATAAGTCCTATAACGGTTGGCTTTTGGACACATGTCATTAGCGTCCCCATCATTCTATGCGTGATAGTGTCATTTGGCGGCAGTGCCGCCATAAGCAGTCTGTTTGACCCGTTCTTCTCCAATTCTTCAGCTGTTGCTTCGGTCGTTGCAATGAGCGTCCTATACGTGGTGGCGTACCAGTTTATGTTGACGTGTTTGCGGCATGCTCCGGCCTCTTCAGTGGCACCGTTTTATTACATAGAACCAATAATTTCGATCATTGCTGCATGGTTGCTTTTGGGGCAGATCTTGGAGGCAGAGCAAGTTGTCGGTGTGATAATTGTTCTGCTGTCGCTGTTTGGTTCTGCCTGGGTAAGTCGCGAGCGGCCAACGCGGGCACACATTGAAGGTTAACCGGATCTCATTGTCGGAATTGTTACGCCATGCCCCTTGCGGAATTTGTACAAGGCTTCATAGTGCGCCCTTTAACAGGCAATAAATGAACTTGATATGACCATCGCGCAAGACGTAATAGCCACGATTGGCAACACCCCTCTCATCAAACTAAAACGCGCTTCTGAAGAAACTGGGTGCACGATTCTGGGTAAAGCGGAATTTATGAATCCTGGCCAGTCTGTGAAGGATCGGGCCGCACTTTACATCGTGCGCGACGCTATAAAACGCGGCTTGAAGCCGGGCGGTATCGTCGTCGAAGGCACGGCCGGAAATACAGGCATTGGTATCGCGATGGTGGCCAATGCACTCGGGTTCAAAACGGTAATTGTTATTCCTGAAACGCAAACCCAGGAAAAGAAAGATACCTTGCGCATGCTCGGGGCTGAATTAGTAGAAGTGCCAGCAAAGCCATACCGAAATCCAAACAATTTTGTGCGATACTCCGAGCGCCTTGCGAATGCGCTGAACGAAACTCACGCACAAGGAGCCATTTGGGCAAATCAGTTTGACAATGTGGCGAACCGTCAAGCACATATTGAAACGACCGCACCAGAAATTTGGCAGCAAACCAACGGCAAGGTCGATGGATTCAGTTGCGCTGTAGGATCAGGTGGAACGCTCGCCGGCGTCGCGCAAGGGTTGAGGGCCAAAAATTCGGACGTTAAAATTGGGCTTACCGACCCGGAAGGGGCAGGCTTATATAGTTATTTCACAACAGGCGAGATAAAAGTAGACGGCTCTTCGATTATGGAAGGCATCGGCCAGGTTCGTATTACGGAGAACCTAAAGGAGTTGGCCGTCGATTATTCATATGAGATCCCAGACAGCGAGGCTGTGCCATTGGTGTTTGATCTTCTGCGCGAGGAGGGGCTTTGTCTGGGCGGCTCTTCGGGAATAAATGTTGCCGGAGCCATGCGCATGGCGCGCGAGATGGGGCCGGGTCATACTATTGTGACAGTTCTATGTGATTATGGGACGCGCTACTTATCAAAGCTCTACAATCCGGATTTCTTAAAAGAAAAAGGTTTGCCGTGTCCTGACTGGTTAGAGCATGGGCTGGGCACCAAAATGCCAAGTGTGTTTGAAGAGGTTGAGGAGTAAATAGCGTGACCGAGCAACTCTACCGCGATGACGCTTATGCACGGGAGTGTAAGGCCACTGTAATCGAAATCAATGATCGTGCTGGCATCCTTCTCGATAAAACGGTGTTTTATGCCCTTTCTGGAGGGCAGGCAGGCGACAAGGGGATGTTGCTAGACGCTGCGGGGAATCACGTCCCGATTGCGCTTGCGGTTTACGACGATAACAAGAACATCGTGCATGTTCCTGCAAATGCAGATGGTCTTCCTGAAGTAGGGACAGAGGTGACTGCACGGCTCGACTGGGATGCGCGTTATTTGCACATGCGCATGCACACATGCATGCATCTTTTATGTTCGCTAGTGCCATTTCCGGTAACAGGCGGTTCAATATCGGGAGATGCCGGACGGCTCGATTTTGACATACCAGAAACGGTTCTCGACAAGGAAAAGTTGTCTGTTCGGTTAAACGCACTGATTGAGGCCGATCACCCGGTTTCTGAGAACTGGATTAGTGATGAAGAGCTTGAAGCAAATCCCGATCTGGTGCGCACCATGGCTGTTAAACCACCCATGGGAACCGGCAAAGTGCGCATCGTTAAGATTGGCGAAGATGGTGAAATTGACCTTCAGCCTTGTGGTGGTACGCATGTCAAATCCACGGGAGAGATCGGCCCGGTTGTGGTGAAAAAGATCGAGAAAAAGGGTAAGCAGAATCGCCGCGTGCGTGTAGCGTTTGCATAGCACCGTTGTATGAGCATTTGGGAGGGGACTATGGCTCAAAACTGGCTTGTAAGTACCGAATGGCTGGCGCAGCACATCAACGCGCCTGATGTGGTTGTGATGGACGCGAGCTGGTATCTGCCGACCGAAGAACGCGACGGCTATGCTGAATATCTTGAAGAGCATATACCCGGTGCGCTTTATTTCGATATTGATGATCTATCCGATGAAAATAGTGGACTTCCTCATACCCTACCAGCGCCTGAGAAGTTTGCCTCGCGTATGCGTAAAATGGGTATCGGCGATGGTAATCGCGTCATTGTTTACAATGCGGAAACATTGTTTTCAGCTGCGCGCGCCTGGTGGATGTTCCGGGTTTTCGGTCATGATGATGTGGCGCTTCTCGATGGCGGAATGAAGAAATGGAAAGCGGAAGGACGTGAAACGGATTTCGGCGAGCCACGTCCGCGCCAGGAACGCCATTTCACCGCGCGACTGCAATCAACCATGGTGCGGGACAAAGCTGATATTCTGCGCATCATTGGAGAGGATAGGCGACAGATTGTGGATGCACGCTCTCCTGGCCGGTTTGCCGGTGAGGAGGCCGAACCACGCGAAGGCTTGCGTGCAGGCCACATTCCAGGAAGTTTAAACGTGCATTATGCGTTGCTTGGAAATGACGACGGCACACTGAGAGACAACGATGATCTTGAGGCCGCATTTGC
This sequence comes from Hyphomicrobiales bacterium, assembly GCA_051010095.1. Classification (GTDB taxonomy): domain Bacteria; phylum Pseudomonadota; class Alphaproteobacteria; order Rhizobiales; family CAJQND01; genus CAJQND01. Next base: position 1,256 of record JBPCVX010000134.1, on the reverse strand, counting down.
GCACTCTGGTGTTGATTTGGCAAAGCCTGTGGTGACGAGTTGTGGCTCTGGTGTAACCGCCGCCGTACTTACCCTTGCGCTTGATCAAATCGGGCATCGGGATAATGTGCTTTATGATGGATCTTGGACGGAATGGGGAAGCGATGAAACCCTTCCAATTGAAACGGGCCAGGGCTGATGAATGAGTAAGATTACGTCCATTGGTGGTGGAGGGGGCAACCGCAAGCCGCCAAAAGAACCAAAGGCGAAGAAGCCCAAAAAGAAATCAAAAGTCGCCGATGCGCCAGAGGCTATTGAGCTCACGGTGACTTATCTGGAAATGTTCGCTGAGCCCTTGCTGCATATCCCCATGCCAAATCAAAAAATAGCGCTTATAAAGGCGGAAAATCCTCCCGTACATTACAGCCGCTATCTCTATGATATTGTGGGTCAGGATTATGTTTGGGTCGATCGCAAGCGCATCAGCGATGCGGAGCTTGTCGCGACGATACATGACGACGATTATGAGACATTTGTCCTCTTTCACGACGGAAACCCTGCAGGGTTTTTCGAACTTGATTGTAGACAGCAAGATGAAGTGGAATTGGCATATTTCGGGATGTTTCCTGAAGCGACCGGCTTGGGACTAGGGCGGTATCTTTTGGCGCAGGCAATAAAATCCGCATGGGCACATGAGCCAAAGCGTGTGCACGTCGAAACCTGCACACTCGATCATCCTGCCGCATTACCGCTCTATCAAAAACTTGGGTTCACACCATATAAACAGGTGGAAAAGGAAATAATTCCGATCGTTGAGCCGTGATTTGGTGATCAGTTTTGAAATGTGCTTTGGCAGCATGCAATAAAAGCAAAATATGCTCTTCACGTTTCGTGCGAATTGCGCTATTGCATGCGCTCTCAAGGAGGGGTGGCCGAGTGGTTGAAGGCACCGGTCTTGAAAACCGGCAGGCGTGAAAGCGTCTCGTGGGTTCGAATCCCACCCCCTCCGCCAGCCACCCCGGTCTCGAATTCTTCTACCTAATTCTCCCTGAAACCCATCGTGTTTTCCGCGAGTTAGCTCATGCTATTCCGAACTGAGACGGTCGTATCTGCTGGTTTTGGGCAGCAATACGGGCAGAGTCTCAGTTGGGCATTTCAGGCGCTTCGGTTAACCCTGATTTCCCTGCTAACAGGGAAATTAACAGGGAGTTTTGTAAATTCAGCGCATTTTAGATGGAATGCAGCCTGAACCTCGCAGTAAATACAGACGTTTACGC
>JBPCVX010000133.1:0-11971 GCA_051010095.1 Hyphomicrobiales bacterium | reverse complement strand
GTTTTGAACTGCGCCCGCTTCTACAAGAAGCACACGCCCTATCGCCGCGTCCTCTAGTCGTTTCCTCCATCCGCGATATTCTGCAAGAAGGCCGCAAACCCGAACGCATCGCCGAAACGACAAAACTCATACAAGATTACTTTGATGCGGTTCTCGTGCATGGGGATGAACGGATTGCGCCGCTTTCGTTAAGCTTTCCAAACAGCAATATGATCGCCGACAAAGTTCATTACACAGGCATTGTAAGGCCGACGAGAATATCGGCATCTCAGTCAGATACTGCCGATATCATTGTATCAGCAGGCGGCGGTGCGGTGGGGGCAAATTTGTTGCACACGACGGCGCTGGCCTTGCCTTCCACCAAAGTTTCAAACGCGAGATGGTTGTTCGTTACTGGCCCTAATCTTGATAATGAAGCGTTCGAAGAACTGCGCATTTCAATGCCGGAAAACTGCCGGACCGAGAGGTTTCGAGAAGATTTACCGGAGCTTCTGCACCATGCGAAATTATCGATATCACAGGCCGGTTACAACACGGTTGCAGATATTCTGGGTGCTGGGTGCCGCTGCGTTCTGGTTCCTTTCGCAAGTGGAGGCGAAACAGAGCAAACCAGGCGGGCTGAAATCCTAGCGCAGAAGGGCCGCGCAGTGGTTGTTTCAGAAGATGTCCTCACGCCAGAAGAGATGGCAAAGGCAATTAACGGAGCGCTGCAGCAAAGCGCACCTAAGGCAGGCCTTGGCACCGCTGATGGCGCGCATCAGTCTGCCTTAATCCTTAAAAGCCTGCTCGCTGGACGTAAATCCTAAGCGTCGGCCAGTTCAGGCGCTACACCGCGCTCACCCTTCAGGTTGATCTTGTACCCCATATTCTCTGCATTCGAATATGAGCATTCCTTGCAGATATCAAATTGCTTCAGATAACCTTTTTTACGCGCACTGGCGGCCTCGTCAGAGCGGTAAGCCTTCAAGAACCCATCTTCCTTCAGATTGGGCAACTGAATCATCTGATCATAATCAATGCAGCACAATCCTAAATCACCATTCCAGAACACAACCGTTTGAATGAGAGGTTCTATGCAAATCTCACGCACTTTTTCAGTTGGATGACGCAGATATTCTTCTTTTGTGGGCAAGAAATGGCCAAACTCTTGGCGCTCATCTTCAGTGGTGTAGGATCCGAGCGAAAACGTTTTCAAGCGAATTTGATCAAAGCCCTGATCTTCCGCCCATGCTTGCATATCATCAACTTGATCTTCGGAATAAGCGGTAAGCAAGGTTTGCAAAACGCAGAACGGATTTTTGACACCAAGCTCGCTGCGGACCTCGAGAAACATCTCAATATTCGCTTTTACCGAGTCAAAATCCGATCTGACCCGGTAATTTTCCTGTGCCTCTTTGGAAAACCCATCCATGCAAAGATAAACCCGCCCAAGCCCTGCCTTGATCAGTTTTTCGCACATTGGCCGGGTTAGTTTTGTCGCGTTTGTTGAAAGAAATGTTTCATGACCATTGTCGTGGGCATAAGCTACAAAGTCGGGCAGTTTCGGGTTCATTGTCGGCTCGCCCGAAAAGTTGAAATACATGGCTGGTTTGTGGTCTGAACCCTTGAAATCATCTACAATCGCTTTAAACACTTCCAGGCTCATCATGCCGCGGGGCCGGTTCATAGCAATCGTTACCGGGCAAACGGGACAACGCAAATTACACGAATTGGTAACATCAATGATGATGATATTGGGAGGACGCTTGAACAACGACAATGGCAGCTGTTCTGCTTCCGATTTCGGCAACCTTGCCAAGTCTTTGAGAGAATGTTCCAAGATCTTCCCTTCCGGTGATAGCAACTTGTTCGACGATGAAGTTTTCGAGGCGCTTTCAAGCACTGATAAAGCCAATTATCAAATAAATATATAGTATTCACTCGCTTAAACAAAAAATAATTAGAGATTTTAGCTAAATGAACAAAAGTAATGATTTAGATATATTTTGGAAAATGGTTGATAAAATCATTGCACAAGACCGTTTGACCCAAATGAAATCACGGGCGACTGCACAACTGGCTATTATTGACTTAGTTCGATCTTCCATTCCAACCCAAAGCACGGGAACGATTTGGGAAATCGGGTATGGCAGCGGGCGCACATATGATCGCCTCACTACACTCTTCCCAAATGCCCCAATAACCGTTTTCGACAACCGCCCGGACGGGCGCGAGCGCGTAGAGGCCGATGGAAACCTGTTCTTAGAAGGCGACGCATTCGATCTTTTGCCAAAAACCGCCGCGGACGCGCCAGGTACTGTCATGTTTATGCATGCTGATATCGGAACGCCCAATTTTGAAAAGGATATTGTACGGGTCGGGGGACTTGGAACGCTTGCTCAACAGGCTTTGGTTGAAGGCGCTTATATTGCAAGCGACCGCCCTATTGCGCCAGATGAATGGACGCCGGTTGGCGATGGCTTGGCGTACAATTGGTCATATTTTCTTTGGCGTAGATGAGAATTAATCCGCTCGGCACTTAACACCCAAAATAACAATTTTATCAGATAGTTAAATTAACCTTGTTGCCCAATGGCAAAAAGTGCAAAATTCGCTCACCATGGAACCAAGCCTTTTTAAATATATTTGGAAGCACACGCGCTCGCAGCAGATCTGGATTCTTGCAATTATCCTGATCTCGATGGTGCCTTATTTTCTGTCGCTAGATTTACCAAAACGCATCGTGAACGGTCCAATTCAGGGCCAAGGCTTTCCGCACCCTGAAGCCACTCAAAAATTCTTTGAGGTTTCGATTTCGTTCCCAGATTGGCTTTACAAGTCAGACCCGATTGTATTGTTCAACGGTATCGACATGGAGCGGCTGAACTATCTGATCGCGCTGAGCCTCTCTTTTCTTGCATTCGTGTGCATCAACGGGCTGTTTAAATTTTACATCAACACCTTTAAAGGACGGCTTGGCGAACGCATGTTGCGCCGGCTGCGTTATGATCTTGTAGATCGGGTATTGCGCTTTCCAATGGGTCAGTTCCGCCGTGTAAAAGCGCCTGAAATGGCCACCATGATCAAGGATGAAGTCGAGCCGTTGGGCGGGTTTATCGGCGACATGCTGGTACAACCGGTATTCCTTGGTGGCCAAGCACTCACTGCCATGATTTTTATTATGGCGCAAAACTACCTCCTTGGCTTCATCGCAGGCGGCATTGTTGCCTTGCAGGCAATCTTTATTCCCCGATTGCGGCGGCGTTTGTTGCTGTTGGGCAAAGAGCGTCAAATCACAGCGCGCGCGCTTGCAGGACGCGTTGGCGAAATCGTCGATGGCATCGGCGGTGTTCACACCAACGATACATCAAACTATGAGCGCGCAGACATCTCCGGTCGCCTCGGGCGGATCTTTGCCATTCGCTATGAGTTGTTCCAGCGCAAGTTTTTTATCAAGTTTTTGAATAATCTTCTGGCACAGATTACGCCGTTTTTGTTTTATCTCGTCGGCGGGTATTTCGCGATACGCGGCTCGCTCGATATTGGCCAACTGGTGGCAGTGATTGCTGCCTATAAAGATTTACCAGGCCCCATTCGCGATCTGATAGCGTATGACCAGCAACGCCTGGATGTACAAATCAAGTACGGTCAAGTGATCGAACAATTCCAGGTCGAGAATCTGACCGAGCCAGAATTGCAAGAAGTTCCAGAGACCGCAGTTGGTGTATTGAACGATGGCCTTCGTATTTCGCGCATCGGCGTTGTCGATGAGGCTGGCGCTAAGTTGATCGAAAGCGCGACATTCAATATGGACCTCAATGAAAGAGTGGCAGTTGTCGGAAGCGTGAATTCAGGTGCTGAGACCATTCCAGATATTATTGCCCGGCTCATCCCGCCGACATCTGGCTCTATCAATCTCAATAGTTCCGGGCTTGAGGATTTGCCAGAAAGCGCCACCGGCAGACGCTTGGGCTATGCTTCACCCGATACGTATTTCCGCCAAGGCAGTTTCCGTGAAAGCCTATTGTATAGCCTCATGCATCAGCCAGGTGAGCGCGGCGAAATGACCGAAGAAGAACAAAAGCAACGCGCATGGGAAATTACGGAATCCCAGCTCTCCGGCAACACAACAATGGATATTCACGCCGACTGGCTAGATTACGATGCTCTTGGTGTGCGCACTGGGCCTGAAATTGATGAATTGGCCAGCCGAGTTTTGGATGTTGTGGATCTACGGCAAGATGTTTTCGATCTGGGTTTGCGCGGGCAACTGAACCCGGAAGAAGAGCCTGAACTGGCAGCAAAATTCTTGCAAGCGCGCGCTGCGTTGCGTGAGAGATTGCAAAAAGATCCATTAAAGAAACTTGTCGAGCCTTTCTTGCCAGATAAATACTCCATGCAAGCAACACTGGTTGAAAACCTATTGTTTGGCACCGCCATTGGAGATGACTTTTCACCTGGAAAGCTCACCACAAACGACTATTTCCGTTCAGTTCTCAAAGAAACCGGAATAGACGAGAAACTATTTGAGATGGGGCGCGAGATTGCCTCAAACGCGACCGAGCTCTTTAAAGATCTGCCGCCAGACCATCCTTTCTTTGAGCAGCTCAGTTTTATGACTTCGGAAGAAATTCCAGAGTATGAGACCGCCTTAGCGCGCCTTACCGGTGTGAATTTCAACGATGCCGCGCCTGCTGATCAAGATATGCTTTTGCGGTTGCCCATGGAATATGTCGAACCACGGCACCGTTTTGGGTTGCTTGATGAAGACGCTCAAAACATGCTTCTGAAAGCGCGCGTTGCATTCCGTGAAAACTTGCCCGAAGAGCTTTCCGGCGCCATTGCTTTTTATGATCCAGACGAATACAACCCCGCGGCGTCGCTGCAGGACAATATCTTGCTGGGCCGTATTGCCTACGGCATGGCGGAAGGACCGGAGAAGGTTGGGGAAGAAATTTACAAAGTGCTTGATGAGTTAGAATTGCATGATGAAGTGTTCCAGGTTGGCTTAAACTTCAACATTGGCATCGGCGGAAAGCGGTTAAATCTGTCACAACGCCAGAAACTGGGCCTTGCGCGCGCAATTATGAAAAACCCAGATCTGTTGATCGTGAACCGCGCACTCAATGCTCTTGATGCCAAAAGCCAGGAAGAAATCATGTCGCGGGTTCTTGAGTGGTCTGCCAATGCGGATGATCGCAGCAAACGTGGCGTCTTCTGGGTGCTGCAAACACCGCGGTTCGCGGCAAAATTTGATCGAGCGCTTGTGTTCGACCACGGCAATTTGGTTGAAGACGGCAAACCAGAGGAATTGAAACAAGCCAACAAACATTATGCGCAGCTGATCTCGGCGACGTGATTGTGGCATTTGGGGGCTTAGGTTTAGAATTGAGGGGAAGTGGAGGAAACTAACGTGTCTTCTTTATCAGATGAAGTCGATCTCTTGCGGCGCATACCGCTTTTTGCGCAGATTGATCCTTCAAAACTCAAACTCTTGGCTTTTACCTCCGAACGGGTCGCGTTCGAGGATGGGCAGGCGCTCTTTAAGCAAGGCGACGAAGGAGATGCCGCCTACGTTGTGATGGAAGGCGAGGCAGACGTCATCATTGACACGCCAGCTGGAGAAATTGTTTTAGCAAGCGTAGGGCGCAATGATTTTGTCGGTGAGATTGCCATTTTGTGCGATGTGCCAAGAACAGCAACAATTCGCGCGAAATCACATCTTGAGACCCTCAAAGTCAGCAAGGAACATTTTTTGCGGTTAATGCTGGAATTCCCAGAGATGGGCGTGGAAGTCATGCGCGAACTTGCCGACCGGCTTGTTAAAACATCAGCTGATCTTGCTGCCTCTAAGGAAAAACTGCGCCAAGCTGGCGGATAAACCTCATTAAGGTCGGGAAATTTTACCCGTGACAACTTATTTTACCGCGCAAAAGCTCAGGCTCTATTCAGGACTAGTACTGTTTGCCTTTGTGCTCACCCATTTTCTCAATCACGCACTGGGACTGGTGTCGTGGGAAGTGATGGAAACTGTGCAATATTATCGCACAGCCATCACCCGCTCTTTGCCCATTACCGCGTTGCTTTGCACAGCCATTATTGTGCATGTGGTTCTGGCGCTCTACAAAACGGCGAAGCGGCGCAGTTTGCGCATGAGTGCGTGGGAAGCTGTCCAGCTGATATTCGGCCTCGCCATACCGTTCTTGTTGTTGCGCCATGTCATTGGCACCCGTCTTATCCATGAACTGTATGATGTCCAGGACAAGTACTCTTTTGTTTTATGGGTCATGTGGCCAGGTGAAGCGATAAATCAGTTGATCCTCGTGCCACTGGTATGGATACACGCATGTATAGGAATACATTTCTGGCTGCGCATGAAGCCCTGGTATCCGCGCATTCAGTATGTATTTCTCGGAATTGCCGTTTTAGTTCCCAGTCTTGCATATGCAGGCTTTACGGTTGCCGCGCGCGATGTGAAAGAAAGTGTTGAGTTCACTCGGCCGTTTACGCCTGAGCAATTTGCATTCGTTCTTAAGCTCATGGATTGGGCGTTTTGGGCAGCTGTTATGGTAGTTGGCGCTCTTATTTTGTTTCGGGTCTGCCGTGCCATATTCACCAAAATCCGCCGCAATATAAAGATCAGTTATGTTGGTGGCACCGACGTAACGACCACAATTGGCCCATCGCTTCTGGAAATTAGCCGCAGTTGGGGCGTTCCGCATGCCAGCGTTTGCGGGGGCCGTGCGCGCTGTTCAACATGCCGGGTGCGTGTGCTTGAAGGTCTTGAATATATCGACCCTCCAGAAGAGCAAGAGAGCGCAGTGTTGAAAAGGGTCGGCGCCGGAGAAGCCGTGCGCCTGGCCTGCCAGATGCACCCTAAAAGCGACATAACCATTGCCACATTGCTGCCGGCTCAACGGGTAAAGCCCGGTGACGCAGCCGATCATGATGAGTACACTTGGGGCAAAGAACAAACCGTAACGGTGATGTTTGCAGATTTGCGCGGCTTTACGGCGATGTCGGAAGAACGCTTGCCTTATGATGTGGTGTTCTTGCTCAATCAGTATCTTGGGCAAATGAGCACCGCGATCGAAGACGCAGGCGGGTATGTAGACAAGTTTATAGGTGATGGGATCATGGCGCTGTTCGGCATAAATTCATCGCCTGAAGAAGGGGCAAAAGATGCCCTGCGCGCTGCGCGCGCAATGGGTGGGGTGTTGGATGGTTTGAACAAAGGTCTTGCCAGCGATCTGCCAAAACCTCTCAACATCGGCATTGGCCTTCACACAGGACCCGCAATTCTAGGACGTGTCGGCATTTCAAACCCTCAAGGTGCTTCGCAGCGAATTACAGCACTTGGAGACACGGTCAACACATCAAGCCGCCTTGAAAGCTCGAGCAAAGAACTGGGCGCACAATTGGTTATCTCTATCACGACCATTCAAGCGGCCGGTATTGAGGTGAGCGAAGACTCGATGGATGAGATTACCGTGAAGGGGAAAATCAACGCCATTCAGGTGGCTAAGTTCACCCGGGCACTCAATGCTCCGTTTGTTGAGAGAGTTTAGGCTCAACTGATTTGCGCCCCAAAGAATGATAGGCAAACGGGCTCGCTTGCGCCTCTTCAAGTGTATAAATGTTGCGCAAGTCAATCATCACGGCTGAACGCATTGATTGCGCCAATCCGTGTAAATCAAGTCCACGATAGGCATTCCATTCGGTTAGAATAACCACCGCATCCGCATCTTTGGCGGCATCAAATGGGTTTTCGCACCAGCTCACATTGTCCAAGACGTTTTTGGCTGTCGCCATTGCTGCTGGATCGTGAGCCTTCACGTGCGCGCCAGCTTCTTGCAACGCGGGAACAATTGTCAGCGCAGGTGCTTCGCGAATATCGTCCGTGTTGGGCTTGAAGCTAATGCCCAAAATCGCAATCGTTTTGCCGTCGATATCGTGATCAAGGTGGCTCAAAATCTTTTCTATCATCAACTTTTTGCGTTCTTCATTCACTTCAATGGTGGCTTCCACCAAACGCATAACGGTGCCGGCCTCACGGCCAATTGCTGCCAATGCGCGAGTATCTTTGGGAAAGCAAGGGCCCCCATAGGCAGGACCAGTGTGCAAATATTTCGGCCCAATGCGCCCGTCACGACCAAGCGCATCGTTAACTTCTGTAATGTTTGCCCCAACTGCTTCGCACAAATCAGCCAACTCGTTCACAAAGCTAATCCGCGTGGCGAGAAACGCGTTGGTTGCGTATTTAATCAGTTCTGCGGTCTCAAATGATGTGAAAATCACCGGTGCATTGCGCAAGCTTAATGGCCGATACGACAGTGTCATCAAATCTCGAGCACGCTCGTCTTCGACGCCAATAACCACACGGTCGGGCCGCATGAAATCTTCAATAGCAGATCCCTCACGCAAAAATTCAGGGTTCGCTGCCATGGCAAACTCTGCGTTGGGATTGGCCTGCTTGATCATCGCAGAAAGCCGTCGCGCTGTGCCAACAGGAACGGTTGATTTTGTTACAACAACTGTAAACCCTTGCAATGCTTGCGCAATTTCAACTGTTGCTTGATCAACATATGCCATGTCGACCGCACCATCTTCATCGCGGCGCCCGGGCGTGCCAACAGCAATGAAGACCACATCTGCATTAGACACCGCCGACTTGAGATCAGTAGTGAAATGCAGCCTCCCCTGCTGCGCATTCGATATGACCAACTGATCTAGCCCGGGTTCATAAATTGGTATTTCACCTGATTTCAGGCGCGCCACTTTGGTTTCATCTTTGTCGACGCACTGAACCTGAAATCCAAATTCGGAGAAACATGCACCAGATACCAGCCCGACATATCCGGTTCCAATCATCGCGATTTTCATAAACTTCTCCTCTTACCCGAACACACACGAATCACGGGTTCTGCGCGGACCACACCAAAGCTTTGCATGTTCGTCAACAGTGTGGAATTTTGATCGTGTTAAATTTGTTCGCCTTTTGGCAGGGATTCATTACCAATATGTGCAACAATGAGATAAAGATTATGGATGATTGCCAAGAATACTTGAAAATCTGAGGGAGAATATGCGCGAACATGTCTGAGCAGGAGTTTTTTGTCAGATTCTGGGGTGTGCGTGGAAGTTTGCCATCACCGGGTCCGCACACGGTGGAATTTGGCGGCAATACCCCATGTGTTGAAGTTCGGTGTGGTGAAAAAATTCTCGTGTTTGATGCCGGGTCAGGCATTATGCCTTTGGGTAATGCGCTGTGCGCGGAAAATATCAATAAGCTCGACCTCTTTTTCACCCATTATCATTATGATCACATTGTCGGCCTTCCATTTTTTGCCCCTTTCTACCGCAGCGATAATCAAATCCGCGTCTGGGCAGGTCATGAGCCACAAGAAAAATCAGCCCGCAGCGTTTTTGAAGCATTTATGAAGCCGCCATTTTTTCCTGTTCCTCCAAAAATCTTTCTGGCCGATCTTACTTACGAAGATTTTGAGCCGGGTGACGAATTAGACATGGGCGACGGCGTCATTATCCAAACCGCCCCCCTCAACCATCCTGGTGGTGCAGTTGGATACCGGATAAATTATCAAGGCAAATCCATTTGCTACATCACTGACACAGAACATGTGCCGGATAAGCCAGACGAAACAATTCTTCACTTAATCCGTAACGCTGATGTGATGATCTACGACGCCACCTTCAGCGATGAAAACTTTCATCAATACAAAGGTTTTGGTCATTCTACCTGGCAAGAAGGCGCACGCCTTTGTGAAGCAGCGAATGTCAAAAACTACGTTATTTTCCACCATCTGCCATCGGCAAGCGATCCTGATCTTCTGGCTTTAGAGAACAAGGCAAAGAAAAAATTTGCAAACACTTCGGTGGCGCGAGAGGGAGCCGTGATCGCGCCCTAAACGAAAACATTAGGGTAAGCAATTTAGATGTCCCTTTCAGACGAGAACCCAAGTGCGCTAACCACGCTTAAGGGCGTATTGACAAACGCCTTGCCGAAAGAATCCGCAACGCAATTGCCGCGCCGGATTACGCGCACCATTGAGCGCCAAGACCAAGCCAGTGAGGTGCTGGCACGCCTCATCCAACTCACCGTGGTCTCAACCATGGGGCTGTTATATCTCGCCTCACCCAAAACAGACGCGGGCACGGCGTTCTCGCCCGTGCCATACGCACTGAGCATTTACTTTGTGCTTAATGTTCTTGGGTTGATTTGGTCGCTCAAAAGATTGCTTCCAGATTGGGCGATTTATGGCTCGATTTGTTTCGATATCGGGCTGTTGATGATTCTCATCTGGAGCTTTCATATTCAGTATGAGCAGCCCGCCTCGTTCTATCTCAAAGCGCCGACGATCCTCTATATCTTCATATTTATTGCCATCAGAGCACTGAGGTTTGAATCAAAATTTGTGCTCGCAACGGGCCTTGTCGCGGTCATTGGATGGATGGCTATGGTGTTTTATGTGGTCAGTATTGACCCCGGCGACACTATGATCACCAGAAATTATGTGGAATATCTCACTTCGAATTCCGTGCTGATCGGCGCTGAGCTCGACAAAATAATTGCGATCATACTGGTTACAGCAATTATTGCGCTTGCGCTTAAGCGGGCGCATTCACTGCTTGTTAAGGCCACAAGTGAACAAGAAGCAGCGCGAGATCTGTCTCGGTTTTTCGACCAGTCTGTTGCCTCGCAAATTACCGGGTCAGATGTAGCCATCGCCGCAGGCGAAGGTTCCACCCGGCACGCAGCGATCCTGAATATCGACATTCGTGGGTTCACACCCATGGCCGCCGACATGCGCGCTGGTGATGTGATGAAGGTGCTTGCCGCCTACCAACAGCGCATTGTGCCAATTATCCAAGAACATGGAGGCACCATCGATAAATTCTTAGGCGATGGCATTATGGCAACATTCGGAGCACTTACCCCAAGTGACACATTTGCTGCTGATAGTTTACGCGCTGTAGACGAGATTATGAACGACGTTAAGACCTGGCCTTCGGTGCAGCGGCTTGAAAATTTCACACCTGATATGATCAACGCCGCTGTTGCCTGCGGGCCCATAGCCGTTGGTGCGGTGGGCGGGGATAACAGGCTTGAATTTACGGTTATTGGCGCAGCTGTGAACATGTCCGCCAAACTTGAAAAGCACAATAAGGCGGAAGGAAGTCTTGCGATTGCAACAACCGAGGCCTACCAGCTGGCAATCGAACAAGGCTACGAGCCGCCGGCTCCTGCCAACTTGGTGACATCAATGGTCGACGGCGCCGCCGGAAAGGGTGTCGAACTTGCCATACTGCATCGTTAGAACAGACTTCGCGGGCTTATCCAGTGTGCTGCTGGGTGGGCGTTTATAAAGTCGGCCATCTCATCTAAGAAATTCCAAACGCTTTCATCATGCACGAGATGATGGGTGAGAAGCCCGACGCAGGTGCGCGTACGTGCTTCGCGGCTTAAGTCAGAGATAATATCTGCGTGGGGGCGGCACCCGCGCGATCCTTTCCAATCGATCACATCAACATGGATATTTGCAACCGTGAAGCCTTCAACCATCTTGTCCTCAAACTGATTGGCGAACGTGGAAAGACCTCTAAAACCGAGGTCTGGCAAAGCGGAAACAAGTTCATCATCAACCCGGTTCCAGGGTGGCACAAGCACATCGAGCGCGTGGCCTGCGAAAAGATGTTCGATGCGTTCCCGCGCAGCGCGAAGCTCGTCCAGAACATCTGCGCGCGCACGATGTGCACCCAGTTCCATTTTCTTCTCATTTGCTGGGGCATGATTTTTGTGCGCCCAGCCATGAACACAAGGAACCAAGAAGGGTGTATTGTGAGCAGATGCCGCCAGTGTTTCATCAGCAAGATGTGGAATAACCGCCAATAGAATCTCGGCGTTGGCGCGTTCACACCAGGCAGCCAGGCGTTTAAGCTCTGATGTTTCACGTATGGCATCATCATCGCGCAG
>JBPCVX010000132.1:0-5024 GCA_051010095.1 Hyphomicrobiales bacterium | reverse complement strand
TTCTTAGCCCAGATTCGGAGTTCTTCGAATATTTCGGAACAGGTCCTAGTGCCGCACCGAAGGAATAATGTGAACAGAGCCCAAGCCGATGAGTGACTTGATTACCGCGCTTGGGCTCGTTTTAGTCATCGAGGGGTTGATCTACGCGGTCAACCCCGATGGCCTCAAGAAGATGATGGCCATGATGCACGATGTGCCCAGTGAAACATTGAGATGGTGTGGAATAGGGGCGGTAACTCTGGGTTTTCTGATTGTTTGGTTCTCCCGCTCTGCCATTTTTTAGCCATCTCGTGGGGCAAAATTTCCAATCGCAGATTAATATTTAACACGGACGTGATCTGCAAAGGCGCTTCTATTGCTATATATTCATGACAAGTAATCATCCGATCAGGAGTAACTCTGTTGACTAAAACTGCAGCTATCTCACACAAACGCGCGCAGAAGGTACGGTACGCGCTCGTTCTGATGAGTATTCTAAGCCTCATTCTGCTTATGTTTGCGCGCCCAGCATCTGCTGAAGGACCAAAATCCGTTGCAGACTTGGCCGACAGGCTTACAGGAGCCGTTGTAAACATTTCGACCAGCCAAAAGGTTGCTGTGTCAGGGCGTAACTTCCAAATGCCTGACCTTCCAGAAGGGTCTCCGTTTCGGGATTTCTTCAAGGACCTCATTCCTGAAGGTGAAAATGGCAAGAAAAACCCTCGCAGTCGACGTAGTAACTCCCTTGGTTCAGGATTCGTGATTGACCCTAAGGGCATCATTATCACGAACAATCACGTGATTGCCGATGCCGACGAAATCTCCGTCGTCTTTTCCGATGGTGAGAAACTTGATGCAGAAGTGGTTGGGCGCGACAGCAAGACCGATATTGCGGTGTTGCGGGTTAAGCCTGAAAAGAGCCTGCAATCGGTGCAGTTTGGCGATTCGACAAACTTGCGGGTTGGCGACTGGGTTATGGCGATTGGTAATCCATTTGGACTGGGTGGCAGTGTGACGCTGGGTATCGTGTCAGCGATTAAGCGCGATATCAACTCCGGCCCATATGATGATTTCATCCAAACAGATGCTGCAATCAACCGGGGTAATTCAGGCGGACCGCTGTTTGATATGGACGGCAATGTTGTCGGCATCAATACCGCGATTATTTCACCATCTGGCGGCTCAATCGGAATTGGCTTTTCAGTGCCGGCAGCAACGGCCACAAGCGTGATCGAACAACTTATCGAGTTTGGAGAAACCCGCCGTGGTTGGTTGGGCGTTCGTATTCAATCGGTGACAGAAGAAATTGCTGAAGGTTTGGGCCTCGACAAAGCGCGCGGTGCATTGGTGAGTGAAGTAACGCCTGATGGTCCTGCAGAAGCCGGAGATGTAAAGGCTGGCGATGTTATCTTGAAGTTTGATGGCAAAGATGTTCCTGAAATGCGCGATCTACCTCGTATCGTTGCCGATACTGCTGCAGGCAAGTCGGTTGACGTCGTGGTATTGCGCAAGGGCAAAGAAGTGAACTTGAAGGTGGAGATCGGGCGCCTTGAAGAGAAGAAAACCGCTTCATTGAACGCTGAATCAGACGATAAAATGAAGGAAGAGGCTGAAGAGCAGACAGTTCTTGGCTTAACCCTTGCACCACTTGATGACGGACTTCGCACGCGCTTCAAGATCGACAAAAAAGTTGAAGGCATCGTTGTCACCGGCGTTGATGGTGAACTCGTACCGGAAGAAAAGCGCATTAAGCCAGGTGATGTGGTGATTGAGGTCGATCAACAAGAGGTCACCTCCGCTGGAGAAGTGGTGGATCTGGTTAAGCGGCTAGAGGAAAGTGGAAACCGTAAAACCGTTATTCTGCGTCTTGCAAACGCCAAGGGCGAGCACAGGTTTGTGGCTTTGAAGCTTAAGGCGAAGAAATAGCACCACAAATTTAGTCAACGAACCCCGGCGGTGAACATCAGCGCCGGGGTTTTTCTTTGCACGTAACCTGTTTAGTGCGAAAATTCGTTTTCGTGATAACCTTGAAGATAGAGCAGAGCTTCCAGGCCCGCGTGATCTATGCGAATGGCTGCGGCTTCGCGCACCGCAGGTTTTGCATGCAACGCAACGCCCATGCCTGCAAGATCGAGCATGCCTAAATCATTTGCACCATCTCCCACCGCGATAACATCTGCCGCAGTTAAATTATGGGCGGCCGCATATTCATTGAGTGCCGTAACCTTGGCATCGCGTCCCAGGATGGGTTCTTGGACGGTGCCTGTAAGTGCGCCGTTTTGTATGTTGAGAATGTTTGCACGGTGATCTTGAAATCCGATTTTTCCTGCGACATGATCTGTAAACTGCGTAAAACCGCCGGAGACAAGGCTGGTAAATGCGCCGTGGGCGCGCATGGTTTGCACCAATTCACGCCCGCCCGGCGTATAAGTGAGATCATTGTCGATGACCGATTGAATAGCGCTCTCTTGAAGGCCTTTCATCAATCCCACGCGTTCTCTCACAGCACCTTCGAAATCAAGTTCTCCGCGCATGGCGCGTGTTGTGATCTCAATTATGCGATCTCCGACACCTGCGCGTTTGCCCAATTCATCGATGCATTCTTGACCGATCATTGTGGAGTCCATATCGGCAATGAGTATTTTCTTGCGCCGATTTTGTGCGCGAACCACTGCAATATCAATTTCCGCGTCCCCCAATGCCGCTCGTGTCATGTCCTCAACGCCTTCTGCAGGGGCAGAGAACGGAATTTCAGCCGCATGGGCAGATAGCGCGTGCGCATCGCCTGCATTCTGCAGCTGTGCGTGAGCGGCGGAGATTTGGTGGGGAGAGAGTGCTTGCGCCTTAGGGCTTGCAATCAGAACCAGAACATTGTCCATGGATGTGTCTAACCAGAGAGTAAATGTGACGACGAATAACGATAAACGCGTGTTCCTTATTGCAGGGCCTACGGCCAGCGGCAAGTCCGCATTGGCACTTATGCTGGCGGAAAGAACACAAGGTGTGATCATCAATGCAGACGCCATGCAGCTTTATGCTGATTTGCGGGTGTTGACCGCCCGCCCGAGTACTGAAGACGAGGCGCGCGCGCCTCACAAGCTTTATGGGCATGTTGATGGGGCGCATCGCTATTCAGTTGGAAAGTGGTTGGCCGAAGTCGAACGTGAACTGTCGCAGGCTTGGGAGATGGGATTGCCAGCGATCGTGGTTGGCGGTACCGGGCTTTATTTCAAAGCGCTGGAAGAGGGGCTGAGCCCCGTTCCAGATATTTCGAACGACGTACGCACAGCGGTTGCTGCGGAACTGGAAACTGATGGCGTAATTGCTCTGCATGCCAGTTTGCGTCAAGCAGATGAGGCCTCAGCACGGGCAATTGAGCCAGGCGATGCGCAGCGTATCGTGCGCGCGCTTGAGGTGATGCGCGAGACCGGAACCCCGTTGAGTGAATGGAACAAGAAACCGGTCAAATCCCTGCTGGATGGGGCTGAGGTTTCGCGCGGGTTCGCAGCGCCCCCACGTGATGAGCTTTATGAGCGGTGTAACGCCCGTTTTCTTCAAATGATCGATAATGGGGCGATTGGAGAAGTTGAGGAATTGCTGGAACGCGGGCTTGCCTCTGATCTGCCGGTTATGAAGGCAATTGGTGTGCGCGAGTTTTCCGCCTATATGAAGGATGAACTCACTCTTCGCGAAGCCATCGAAAAGGCCCAGATGCAAACCCGGCGCTATGCCAAGCGGCAAATGACCTGGTTTCGCGGGCAAATGGCGCATTGGCCTTCAGGCGTAAACTTGGAAATGAAAGGTCATTTTCTGCAGGCGGCTGCGACATAAATGCAAAGATAACTTTATCTGCACGAAATATTCGATAAGCACTTGACGGCTTGTGCTCAGTCTGCATAAAGTCCGCTGCGAAATTGAGAGGGAAGCCAATGGGCTCTTTAATTCTAGTCGTAAGTAGGCGCGCTGCCGGAGTGATGTAAGATCACCTCCGAACGGTAGTGCGCATCCAGGTCCCAAACGGGGCCTTTTTTGTTGCTTAAAGACCCGCCCTCGCAATGGTAAAATGATGGAGATAGACACATGAGTAAGGAAATGAACGGCGCCCAAATTGTCTTGAAAACTTTGCAAGACCAGGGTGTGGAGCACGTGTTTGGATATCCAGGCGGTGCGGTGCTTCCTATTTATGATGAAATTTTCAATCAGAACGCCATTCGCCACATTCTTGTGCGCCACGAGCAGGGCGCAACACATGCCGCTGAAGGCTATGCGCGTTCAACAGGCAAGGTTGGTGTTGTTCTTGTGACATCAGGGCCGGGCGCGACAAATGCCGTCACCGGACTTGCGGACGCCATGATGGATTCCATTCCAATGGTGTTGATCTCTGGTCAGGTGCCAACCGCGTTAATCGGCAATGACGCATTTCAGGAATGCGACACAGTTGGCATCACCAGGCCCTGCACCAAGCACAATTACCTGGTTAAAGATGTAAATGATCTCGCCCGCGTTATGCACGAGGCATTTTATGTTGCCTCTTCAGGCCGTCCGGGTCCTGTTGTTGTGGACGTTCCCAAGGATGTTCAGTTCGCACTGGGGGCGTATCAGGGGCCTTCAAACGTTGCGCATAAAACCTATAAACCGCGCATCAAAGGTGACCAGACCGCGATCCGTGAGGCGGTAGAATTGATGGCCAATGCCGAGCGACCCATTCTTTATACCGGTGGTGGAGTGATCAATTCTGGTCCTGCGGCATCACAGTTGCTGCGCCAAATGGCGAAAATGACAGGTTTTCCTGTTACATCAACATTGATGGGGCTCGGCGCGTTCCCCGCATCTGATGAAAAGTTCTTGGGAATGCTGGGCATGCATGGAACCTATGAAGCCAACATGGTGATGCATGATTGCGATGTGATGATCTGTATTGGGGCCCGCTTCGATGACCGCATCACCGGGCGTGTTGATGCTTTCGCGCCAAATTCGAAAGTCATTCACGTCGATGTTGACCCGTCACAAATCAACAAGGTCGTCCATGCCGATGTTCCCATTAT
>JBPCVX010000131.1:0-9824 GCA_051010095.1 Hyphomicrobiales bacterium | reverse complement strand
GCGGCTAAGAAGGAATTGCTTGAAGCTGCACCTATCTGGAAGCTCATCCTCGCCCATCACATTGAGCCAGAAGATGCGGGCCGCGTTTTCACAGCCACGGAGCCTCGTTTGGCTGTGTTCACCCATGTGGTGGCACTGACCAATGGTAAGATTAAGCCTGTGGGCGCTGAGGAAATTCTCACCCGCACACGCACCACTTACAAAGGGCCGTTGGTGATGGGCAAGGACTTGATGTCGATTACGATCACCAAGCAATCGGTGAAGGCAGAACCGTTCTCACCCAAAAAGAAATAAGGGTTTAGGAAACTTTATCCTGAAGATAGACACCTGTTCTTTGGTAATGGGCGACAAGGCGCTCGGCTGCGAGATCTGCGTCGCGGTCAAGGGCTGCCTGCATAATCTCTTCATGCTCGGTATCTGGTTTACGCTTTGGGTAAGACACCCGGCCGGCCAAATTCCTGTAACGAATGTTACGCTCATAAAGTTTATCACAAAATTCCAGCAAAGTTGGCGATCCGCATGCGGCGATCAGCTGATAGTGAAATTCTTTGTGCAGCCCTTCCCAGCGCGGGTTGGCAACAAATTTGCCGCTCTCGCCAATTGAGCGGTCTTCCCGCGATAACCGATAAAAGGACAGCACAACGCCCTCTTCCCATTCAGCATCGCCATGAGCGATTGATTCGCGCAGTGCGCGTTCCTCAAGCCAGCAGCGCGACTTGAGAATGTCGGCAAAATCGTCTTCGCTCACAATGGCAACACGAAAGCCTCGTTGGTCAATGCGATCGACCAAACCATCAGAGGCCAGCATGCTCAATGCTTCACGCACAGGGCTCGCGCCAACCTCGTAACGGCGGCGCAATTGCTCGACTTTTAACTTAGTACCAGGCGCAAGCTCGCCCTCAATGATGTCACCACGCAAGGACCCGTAAACCTGGCTCGTCAGGCTTTCCGTAACTTCAGGATTTTCAGCTTGTGCGATAAGCGACATGGTGCCTTTTAATCGAAATGATGCGTCTGTTCACATAATAGCAAAACAGTGCATATAAATCGAGAAAAATCGACAAAATTACAAAAATGTTAGTTTCGACGATTTTTTAAAGGGATGGCATTTTAAGACCGAACTCGCTCGCGCAGTCCTTTGCAATGTCATACCCTGCATCTGCATGGCGCACCACGCCCATGGCGGGGTCGTTCCACAACGTTCGCGCAAGACGCGCATCAGCTTCCGCGCTTCCATCACAGCAAATCACCATGCCAGCGTGTTGCGAAAAGCCCATGCCCACACCGCCACCATGGTGGAGTGATACCCATGTGGCACCCGATGCACAGTTCACCAGAGCGTTGAGCAAAGGCCAGTCTGACACCGCGTCTGACCCATCCATCATAGCTTCGGTCTCGCGGTTGGGGCTGGCGACTGATCCTGAATCCAGATGATCGCGGCCGATAACTACAGGCGCTTCAAGTTCACCAGTGCGCACCATTTCGTTGAACGCCAAACCAAGCTTGTGGCGCTGCCCAAGCCCCACCCAGCAAATGCGCGATGGCAAACCCTGAAAGCTGATTCGCTCGCGTGCCATGTCCAGCCAATTATGAAGGTGCGGGTCATCTGGGATGAGTTCTTTTACTTTTGCATCTGTGCGGTAAATGTCTTCAGGATTTCCAGAAAGGGCAGCCCAGCGGAACGGGCCAACACCCCGGCAAAAGAGTGGGCGAATATAAGCTGGCACGAAGCCTGGAAAATCAAAGGCGTTGTCAACGCCCATTTCCATCGCCATCTGGCGGATATTGTTGCCGTAATCAACAACGGGGATACCGCGTTCATGAAACGCGAGCATGGCACGCACCTGCACAGCCATAGATGTCTTGGCCGCCTTCACGGTACCTTCGGGATCGCTTTCGCGGCGGCTCTCATAGTCTGCCAGCGTCCACCCTTGGGGCAAATAGCCGTTGAGCGGGTCATGTGCAGATGTTTGATCAGTCACCGCGTCTGGCGCAAAGCGGGGATCATCCTTTGAACGCTCAGCAATTTCAGGAAACACATCTGCTGCATTGCCCAACAGACCAACAGATACAGCCTCGCCCTTGGCGTGGGCTTCTTCGACAATTGCAACCGCTTCATCAATAGTATCCGCTTTGCGGTCAAGATATTTCGTGCGCAGGCGAAAATCAATCGATGAGGGTTTGCACTCAACAGCGATCATGGAAGCACCAGCCATAGTGGCTGCAAGGGGTTGCGCACCGCCCATGCCGCCAAGCCCGCCAGTGAGAACCCACTTGCCTTTTAAGTCACCGCCAAAATGCTGGCGACCCATCTCGGCAAATGTCTCATATGTTCCCTGCACAATGCCCTGGCTGCCAATGTAAATCCACGATCCCGCCGTCATCTGGCCATACATAATGAGGCCCTTTTTATCGAGTTCGTTAAAGTGCTCCCAATTCGCCCATTCAGGCACCAGGTTTGAGTTGGCGATGAGCACGCGTGGCGCATCCGCATGTGTTTTCAACACAACAACCGGTTTGCCCGACTGCACGATGAGGGTTTCATCTTCTTCAAGGTTCTTCAGTGACCCGACAATGTGATCAAACGCGTCCCAATCACGCGCAGCCCGGCCAATGCCGCCATAAACCACCAGCTCTTGTGGGTTTTCTGCAACCTCACCATCAAGATTGTTCATCAACATGCGCATAGGGGCTTCGGTGAGCCATGATTTACAGGTAATTTTAGTGCCGGTTGGCGCTTTGATTTGACGGGTATTGTCGATCCGGGCATGGGCCATGGGTTATACGACCTCCTTGAGAAAATGTTCGCTAGGCGTGGCACCAGCAAGGGTGCCAGCGGCAGACGTTCTATAATGGGCGCGCGGCTCGTAACGGCTGGCGGGATAAGTCAGTGTAGTGACTGTTGCCACCTGGCCATGCGACCAGCTACGCCGGTTCAGCACCAGGCAAGGCTCACTCGCTTCGATTGCCAGCATCTGGCAAATGTGGTCATCTGGCATGCGCGCACTCACCACATGCTCCAGCGCCTCAACCGGCGCAACAGAGAGCATATATTTTGTTGGTGTGAATTTGGAAAAGTCCTGGTTCAGAAAATCCGGCGCAATCTCCGGGTTCACATAACGATCTTCCACTTGCACCGGATTACCATTTTCTTCATGCACAACAGTGATGTGAAACAACCGGGTGCGCGGGGCCATTTCGAACTGCTGGCCAAGCTTTGTCGCCGCTGAAACCTCTTCCAAGACGCGCACATGGTTTGAATATACACCGCCGCGCTCATGCACTTCTTCAGCGATATTCTTCAACTCCACCAAACTTGCCTGATGGGGCAGCTCGCGCACAAACGTGCCTACTCCGTGCACGCGTGAAAGATAGCCTTCATCTTTTAACTCGCGCAGCGCACGGTTAATCGTCATACGCGAAATGTCCAAATCCCGAACCAACTGGTTCTCAGAGGGAATGCGAAAGCCTGGAGACCATTCACCTGAACGAATGCGCGCGGTAATTCTTTCTTTCACCTGCATATAAAGCGGTTTGACGTCGGCTTCAGAAGGCATGGTCATGATCCAACCGTCCTTGCGTAACGATATCGCCATCTTTGATAACGGCAGCACACGGATTTCGGCCGAGGGCGTAAGCGAGTTCGCCCGGGCTCTCCACATTCCAAATGGCAAAGTCGGCGCGCTTGCCCACCGCGATCTGCCCACGATCATCAAAGCCCAGCGCGCGTGCGGCGTTCAAAGTTGTTCCCGCAAGCGCTTCCGCCGGGGTTAAACCAAACAACACACACGCCATGTTCATCGAAGAGAGCAACGAGAACACAGGCGATGAGCCGGGGTTCAAATCGGTTGCAACGGCAATCGGCACGCCTGCATCGCGCAAAGCCTGAACGGGCGGTTTTTGCGTTTCGTGCAGAAAGTAAAACGCACCTGGAAGCACCACTGCAACGCTTCCAGATTTCGCCATGGCCTCAACACCTGCCTGGCCCAAATATTCAATGTGATCGCAGGAGAGCGCACCGAAGCCCGCCGCCATTTCAGCCCCACCCAAATCAGAAAGCTGTTCGGCATGAAGTTTTATTGGCAGGCCAAGGGCCTTCGCTGCTTCAAACACTCTGGCCGTTTCTTCCACGCTAAAGGCTATGCCTTCACAAAACCCGTCCACCGCATCGGCAAGGCCAGCCTCCGCCGCAGCGGGTAACATTTCAGCGCACACCAGATCGACATAACCTTCACGGTTATCCTTGAATTCAGGTGGAAACGCATGTGCGCCGAGAAAGCTTGTGACGACATCCACATGGCTTTCCTCGCCAAGCGCGCGCGCCACACGCAACATGCGCAGTTCGGTTTCAGTGTCCAGACCATAGCCCGATTTCACTTCGACGGTAGTCACACCTTCGGCTGAAAGCTCACTTAACCGATCGCGGGCAGCGTCGAGAAGATCCTCCTCGCTGGCAGCGCGGGTTGCGGCAACCGTTGAAACAATGCCACCGCCTTGCCTGGCGATCTCCTCATAGGAAACTCCATTGAGCCGCATCTCAAATTCTTTGGCGCGGTTGCCGCCATAAACAATATGCGTGTGACAATCGATAAGCCCCGGCGTCACCAACCGGCCTTTTGCGTTAATCACAGCAGCAGAGGAGTATTTTGGCGCATCGCCCGCAGGCCCTGCCCACGCAATGCGCCCTTCCTCAATCACCACAACCCCATCATCAATCAACCCGTATGGGTCATCGCCGGGCACCATGGTTGCCAATGTGCAATTGCGGATAATCCGTTTTTCCAAGAGAAATACCTTTTTTTCCTGCTTGTGATATATACTTGTATATACTAATACTGAGCGATGACAACAGCTACTTACCATTTTTCCCAAGCATTGCTGCCTGAGGGCTGGGCAGAGAATGTGCGCGTAACCTCAGATGCTGAAGGCTTCATCACGTCGGTTGAACACAATGCGAACGCTGCCGGCGCACACGCATTCCCAGGCGCAGCCCTGCCGGCGCTTGCAAATGTGCATTCCCACGCCCACCAGCGCGCCATTACTGGCCTGACCGAACGCGCCGGGCTAGGCGATGACAGTTTCTGGACTTGGCGCGAAGCCATGTATCGTTTTTTGGGTGCTATGACGCCGGAAGACCTTCAGGCAATTGCAGCGCAAGCTTATGTGGAGATGCTGAAGGCAGGTTTCACCTGTGTTGGTGAGTTTCAATATCTCCACAACTGTATCGATGGCAGCCATTACGATACCAAGGCTGAAATGAGCCTTGCCTGCCTGGCCGCTGCGCGCGAGGTAGACATTGGTTTTACCGCCTTACCCGTTCTTTACGCTTATGGTGGGTTTGGCGCGCAAGACCCGGTTGATGGTCAAAAACGTTTTATTCATTCCGCTGAGAGTTTCCTTGAGGTTGCCGCGCACATGGTGACCACAACAGCAGATGCGCCTCATGAGAATGCGGGCATCGCACCCCACTCCTTGCGCGCTGTGGACAAACCTTTGCTGGAAGAGGTTTTAACCGGTCTCAATGCGATGTCAACCAACGCGCCGGTACACATACACATCGCTGAGCAGGTCAAAGAAGTTGAAGACTGTATTGCATGGTGCGGCAAACGCCCGGTGGAACATTGGCTTGAAACATATGATGTGAATGCGCGCTGGTGCGCCATCCACGCAACCCATATGAGTGATGCAGAAACCGAAGGCCTTGCGCGTTCAGGTGCCGTAGCGGGTTTATGCCCGACAACTGAGGCTAATCTTGGCGACGGCATTTTCCCCGCAAAAACATTCACTACCGCCAACGGAGCGGTTGCCATCGGGTCTGACAGCCACATCACAATCTCTCCCGCAGATGATTTGCGTATCCTGGAATATTCCCAGCGCTTGCGTGATCGCGCTCGCAATGTGTTAGCCGATGGCCCGGGCGCCTCAACCGGGCGCTCGCTTTACGACCGCGCGGCACGCGGTGGCGCACAAGCCATGGGGCTCAAAACTGGCCAGCTCGCCGAGGGTATGTTGGCCGATATTATTGTGCTTGATGATACCCACCCAGCCCTCGTCGCCCGTTCCGGTGATGACATTATAGACAGCTGGATTTTCTTTGGCGGCGATGCGTGCGTGCGCGACGTAATTAGCCACGGCAAACACGTTGTCCAAGACCGTCATCACGCGCACGAAGAAAAAATTCTCGCACGTTTCCGCGAAACCGTTTCTCGCTTGCAGGATGCATAGAACATGACCGAAATCAAAATCACAGGCACCCCTTTAGGCCTTAAGGATTTTCAAGCAACCCTTGAGGGCCCGATAAAAGTTTCTCTGAGTGCTGACTCACACGCGCGGGTGGAAAAGGGGCATCAAACAATCACCGGCATGCTCGACAGTCCAGACGCCATTTATGGGGTCAATACAGGCTTTGGTAAGCTTGCCAATCAGCGCATTGAACGTGATGATTTAGCCTTACTACAGGAAAATATTTTACGTTCTCATGCCGCAGGCGTTGGCAAACCACTGCCCGAAGGCGTGGTGCGGTTGATCATGTTGCTTAAGCTTAAGAGCCTTGCGGCAGGCTTCTCGGGCATCTCACCTGCGACGCTCAATTGCCTGGCTGAGTGCATAAACACCGACACGCTGCCCATTATCCCCGGACAAGGCTCGGTTGGAGCATCGGGAGATTTGGCACCTCTTTCTCACATGTCGTTGCTGCTCATGGGCGAAGGCGAAGCGCTGGTCAACGGCATGCCAGTAGACGGCGCGACGGCGTTAAAACACGCCGGCGTCAGCGCAGTTGCGCTCGGGCCCAAGGAAGGGCTTGCCTTGCTCAACGGCACGCAAGTTTCAACCGCCCTTGCTCTGGCGGGGCTTGTTGATGCCAAACGTAACTTCAAAGCGGCCATGGTGGCGGGAGCTTTGTCGGTCGATGCGATCAAAGGGTCAGATGCTCCCTTCGATCCGCGCATTCATGAATTGCGCCCCCATAAAGGGCAAATCGCTGTCGCGGGTGAAATCCGCCGCCTGCTAGATAAAAGTGAAATTCGCGCATCCCACTTTGATTGCGACCGGGTGCAAGACCCCTATTCGTTCCGCTGCCAGCCGCAGGTCATGGGCGCATGCCTGGATTTGCTTTCAAACGCTGCACGCACGTTGATGACGGAAGCAAACGCAGTAACAGATAATCCGCTGGTGTTCCCTGGTGATGGCGATGTGCTTTCAGGCGGCAATTTTCACGCAGAACCTGTTGCGTTCGCAGCTGATACGATTGCCCTTGCAGTTGCTGAGATCGGGGCAATCTCCGAGCGCCGGATCGCTGCCCTTATCGACACGGTGATCAGCGAGCTTCCCCCGTTCCTCACAACCGACCCCGGGCTTAATTCGGGCTACATGCTGGCCCATGTAACAGCCGCCGCGTTAGCGAGTGAAAACAAACAACTCGCCCATCCAGCAAGTGTTGACAGTATGCCAACATCTGCCAACCAGGAAGACCATGTGAGCATGGCAACCCACGGCGCCAGACGACTTTTGCACATGAACGCCAACACCCGCAACATTGTGGCCATTGAACTGATGGCAGCAGCCGATGGCATCGAATTTCACCGCCCGCTCAAAACCTCGCCCATACTTGAAGAGGTACATGCAGATTTGCGCAACGTGGTTGCCAGACGCACCGAGGATCGGCTGTTTTCAGATGATATTGCGGCCGTGGAAAAGTTTATCTCAACCGGCGTCTTATCAAGCTTTGTCACGAGTTTGCTGTCACCCCCAAATTAAGCAATGAGCAGCATCCAAGTTCGGATTCTTGCTCTTCGCACAAAAATACGCATAATACTGAGTAATTAGCATTTTGCGGGAAGCATACGTTGTGGCGGATGACAGAATTCTCATTGCAGGCGGTGGAATTGGCGGACTGGCTGCCGCCCTTGGCCTGGCGCGCAAGGGTTTTAAGACACTCGTCATGGAGCAAATGCCTAAGCTAAAGGAAATTGGCGCGGGCATTCAGCTTGGTCCCAATGCGTTCCATTCATTTGATTATTTCGGCATTGGCGATGCGGCGCGCGAAAAAGCAGTGTTCATCGACAAACTGGTTGTCATGGATGCCATGGAAGATGCACCCATTATGGACCTGCCATTGGATGAAGCTTTCCGTACCCGCTTTCGCAATCCTTATGCTGTTGTGCATCGCGCCGATTTACACACCCTACTGTTGGACGCATGCGAAGCCAGCGGCTTGGTGGATATAAAGGTCAACGCCCATGTGACAGGCTTTGAACAAAATGGAATATCTGCAACCGCATTGCTGGAGAACGGCGAACAGGTTAGCGGCACAGCATTAATCGGTGCCGATGGCTTGCGCTCTGCGGTGCGGGCACAAATCATTGGAGATGGCGAACCTCGGATTTCCGGACACACCACCTATCGTGCGGTGATTGAAACAGAACGCATGCCTGAGGAATTGCGCTGGAATGCAGCAACCTTATGGGCTGGCCCAAAAATCCACATCGTTCATTATCCGCTGAAGGGCGGCAAGGTTATCAACCTGGTTGCAACACGCGACACCGGCACGCCAGAGGCGCTCGCGGGCAAACCCGTGAGCAAGGATGAAGTACATGCGGCCTTTGCCCATGTGTGTGAGCGCGCCCAAGCGATCATTGCCAGCGGCGATAAATGGCGCGCCTGGGTGCTTTGCGACCGCGACCCCAATGGCAACTGGACGCAAGGCCGGGCCACTTTGCTGGGGGATGCAGCGCATCCCATGTTGCAATATTTCGCCCAAGGGGCCTGCATGGCCATGGAAGACGCTGTTTGCCTGGCCCATGCCATGGAACATCATGACGGCCAGATTGAACCCGCGCTCGAAACCTATAACACCCAACGCGCGGTACGCACCGCGCGGCTGCAAATGAAGTCGCGCTTGATTGGCGAATATATCTACCACCCAGAGGGTGTTCAGGCGCAGGTGCGCAACACAATCATGCGTTCATTTTCAGTGGAAGAATATTACAACCGTTTTGAATGGCTTTACGGCGGTAACGGCCTGGAAAGTTCACATTAGGGCTCAAGACCCAAGGGAGACTTAGCTATGGATGAAGCGACAAAACCCATCGAGACACCGGAGCGCACAGCCTATTACGAAAAAATTGGCGCCCATAATTTGGCACCCCTTTGGGCGGTGCTTAGCGATCTGGTCACGCCTGAACCAAAAAGCGCTTGCATTGCCCATTGCTGGAACTATGCCGAGGCAAAAGACTTTTTGTTAGAAGCAGGCGGATTGATTACGGCCAAAGAAGCCGAACGCCGCGTACTTGTGTTGGAAAACCCAGGGCTTCGAGGCGAGAGCAAGATCACCACATCACTGTACGCAGGCTTACAACTCGTCATGCCTGGCGAAGTGGCGCCCTCCCATCGCCACAGCCAGTCTGCCTTGCGGTTTGTTCTCGATGGCGGCGGTGCACATACAGCGGTAAATGGCGAACGCACACCCATGCAGGTTGGTGATTTCGTCATTACTCCACCTTGGGCCTGGCACGATCACACGAATGAAACCGATGAGCCGATGATATGGCTTGATGGTTTGGATATTCCCCTGGTCTCGTTCTTTGACACCTCTTTTGCCGAGCCAGGATCAGCAGATGAGCAAGAGGTAACTCGGCAGGAAGGCGATGCGCCTGCGCGCTATGGCGCAAATATGTTGCCGGTAGATTATAAGCCAGAAGGTCTTGCTTCGCCGATCTTCAATTATCCATATGCCCGCACCCGCGAGGCCCTTGAAGCCATGCGCGCGCAAGATGAATGGGATCCCTGCCATGGCTTGAAGATGCGTTATATCAACCCGCAAG
>JBPCVX010000130.1:0-3369 GCA_051010095.1 Hyphomicrobiales bacterium | reverse complement strand
GATCAGGAACAGCTCAATGTTGTTGTCAACGCTGCCGGCGTGATCAAACGCCAAGAAGAACTGGAACCAGATACATTTGCGCAAGTGGTGGACATTAACTTGAACGGCACCATGCGTGTTTGTGCTGCCGCCCGGCCGCACCTGGCGAAAAGTGGCGGCTGCATTATCAACATCGCCTCCATGTTGAGTTACTTCGGCGGTGGGTTGGTGCCAGGATATTCCGCCTCGAAGGGTGGCATTGCCCAGCTTACCAAGTCGCTTGCCATTGCCTATGCGGATGAGGGCATTCGCGTGAATGCATTGGCACCGGGGTGGATTGCAACACCGCTTACCCAAAACCTGCAAAATGACGACGAGCGCAGCGCCGCCATTCTCGGCCGCACCCCCCTTAAGCGCTGGGGCACACCGCAAGATCTCGTGCCTCCCGCTTTGTTTTTGGCGAGTGAAGGTGCAAGCTTCATTACTGCAACATTATTGAATGTGGATGGCGGTTACGCTGCTGTCTAAACCAAGGAGACAACGATGCCCTTAGAGAAAGAAGACAAAAACCCACGCGTTCCCTATCAGCTGCCAATGCCACCCGACGCGCTGCCGGAAATCGTTGTCCCCAACGCGATGGCGGAAGGCGATAATCGAATTTGGGTACAGCAGACAGAGCATGTTTTCTTTCGCCCGCTCTGCCTGAATGTCTCCCAAGGCTATTGGATGAACCTGCTTAAGGTCACGAAATCCGGTGTTCTATCGCGCCATCGCCATCCCAATTCTGTGCACGGCTTTGTGCTGAAAGGCCGTTGGCACTATCTGGAACATGATTGGGAAGCCACAGAAGGCAGCTATGTTTTCGAACCACCAGGTGAAACCCATACGCTGGTTGTTCCCGATGATGTGGACGAGATGATCACCTACTT
The DNA here is from genome assembly GCA_051010095.1 of Hyphomicrobiales bacterium. Taxonomy (GTDB): domain Bacteria; phylum Pseudomonadota; class Alphaproteobacteria; order Rhizobiales; family CAJQND01; genus CAJQND01. The sequence goes on along the minus strand of JBPCVX010000130.1, from coordinate 2,461 downwards.
TCAGGTCAATGGGGTGATGTATTATGTAGACCCCTATGGCGAACCTCTTGGTTATGAAGATGTGTTCACGAAAATAGATATGTGCCGCAAACATTATGAAGAAGTTGGACTTGGCGCAGACTATGTCGACAATTTCATCCGCTGACGTGTTATGAGCGATATCCGTTACGACTTTAAAACCCGCGTGGCCGTCGTCACAGGCGGCGCTAACGGCATTGGCGCAGAGATTGCGCGCCAATATGCTGAAGCAGGTGCGGCTGTGTGCGTCTGGGATAGGGATACCCCGCAAGACCCCGATCCTGCGTATAGCTTTTTTCGTGTCGATGTGTCTGACCTTAAAAGCGTGCAAGACGCCTGCGCAGAGACTGTCGCCAGGTTCGGGCGCATTGATTTTCTGTCTCACAATGCGGGGTTTGCAGGCTCCACCGTTCCAGTACGCAACTATGACCCAAACGAATGGGAGCAGATTGTTGATGTTAACCTCACCGGCACCTTTAGGGTTTGCCAGACGATTGCCCCGGTTATGGCAGATCAAAATTTTGGCCGCATCATCAACATGGCCTCGCTGGCTGGCAAAGAAGGCACGCCTAACGCATCGGCTTACAGCGCTGCAAAAGCAGGCGTGATTGGCTTTACAAAATCTCTCGCCAAAGAACTTGCCGAGACAGACATAAGGGTGAACTGCATTGCGCCAGCCGCAGTGAAGACTGCAATCTTGGAGCAGATGACCCCTGAATTCGTGCAAACGATGATCGACAAATCGCCAATGAAACGTCTCGGCACGCCAGAAGAAGTCGCCACTATGGTGATGTGGCTAAGCTCGCATGATTGCAGCTTTAACTCAGGTGCCGTTTTCGACCTTTCGGGTGGGCGGGCAACCTACTAGCGGGGATGATGGCGCACATTTCACTCTAATTGTTGCCGAATAAACCCTTCAGCAGTTGCTTGCTGGCATCTTTTAGAGCTTTCGCATTTTCATCACCCAGTCCCTTGGCAACAGCATTCTCAACCTTGTCGATTGTTTCCTTCTCAACCTTCTTTTGTACTTTTTTGATGGCTTCTTTGCTCTGGCCGTCCTTCAGCACGCCGGTGTTGGTGAGAAGATTATCGATGGTCTTATAGGCAAGCTCTGGATTTTGCAGAATGCCTTTCACGTCAGGGTAGATTTTGGGATTGGCCCATGGACCCTTCACCTTAATCGGCAATTTCGAAATGTCCGCAATCGGCGATTTAACGTCTTTGCCCTGCAAGCTTGCGACATAGGCTGGTGCAAACTTGAAATTCAACGTGCGTGGCGGCAAGTTAACATTGCCTTTGCCCGTAATGCGCACCTTTGGGCCATTGAATTTTAGCGCGTTTGTTGACGCCCTGCCCTTTTGAATTTTGAAATTTGCCGACATTTCCTTGAACTGCGTGCGGTCAGACGCTTTAAGGTTCCAACCGTTCAGAATGTTCTTGCTCACATCTCCCAGCAGCCGGTCAATATCCACCCCGCGAATGGCACCGTTGGTGAACTTCACCACCATGTTGCCGCGCAGGGTCTGCACCAATTGTGCCTGATTACGCCCTGAAGCAGCCAGTTTCATGTTTACTGCCGCTGCACCTTCAATCCAATCAAAATTGGCAAAATCACGCATCAACGTCAGAGACTTTACACCTGAAGCCTTCAAGCTACCTGATATCACCGGCACTTTTTTCGACCCGTTTAAAACGATTTGGCCAGATGCCCGCCCACCATAAAGGTTCATCTTTTTAATGTTCGTCGTCAGCACGCCACGATGAAGCTTCGCCGTCATCGACACATTTGAAAGCGTGGTCTTGCCGTAAATGATGCGTCCAGCGGTGAGCGCCAAGTTGGCTGCACCAGCGCGCAGGCCACCAAAATCAATCGGCTTTGTGCTCCACCCAGCCTTGCTTGGTGCTGCACCGCCGCCACTTGATGAGTTACTGCCACCGGATGCCTTCGCCTTGCCGCCCGCCATGTAATAATTGACGTTAATCTGGTCGACACCAAGGCGCGCTGAAACCACGGGCACATTCGACTTCAACAAAACAACCACACTGCCTTGCGCGTTTGTTTGGTCCAAGCTCAATTTTGCCTTGGTAAGTGTCAGCTTGTCATTTGCATAGGCCACCTGGGACTGGATTGCGAAAGCACCAAGACCATTGCCTGGTGCAAAAGGCTGGCCTAGCCATGGGGCCAGAGAACGCAAGTTTGGCGCCTTGGCATTGAGCGCCCCATTCATTTGAAAAGCGTTTTTCAGCGACACAGCGCCTGCATAACTTATTACCAGCGGTTTTGATGAAACGGCAATCTGCATGCTTGTTGCCCCACCGGTCGCAAGTTTTACAGGCTCAGGAACCTTGAGGTTCAACGTGATGGGTTGCTTCTTCCAAACCAGGCTTCCAGACGTCGCGATCGCGCCGCCAATCCGTGGCATATTGATATCAAGGTTCACAT
>JBPCVX010000129.1:0-35002 GCA_051010095.1 Hyphomicrobiales bacterium | reverse complement strand
AATGAAGGGGAGTTCCTTGCCGTCATTGGCACTCATTGGCCCCCCAAAGACAACAACACCGGCATATTGGCGTGTGCTTGATGGAAGTTCATGCCCCAAACATGGACGGCAAATATCTAGGCGATAACCGCGCGCTTCAAGTGCCATACCAACACGCCCTGGAGTGGAATGCTCCTGGTGTACAATAATCAATATGTCCTTGGATCGCTCCACCATAGAAATTGCTTTTACTTTGTTTTGCGCCAATCGGCTACAGAAGATTTTGCTCAAGGTAAAAACCTAGCGCGCGGAAATCCCACCATCAAGTTTTAACTCAGCTCCGGTCACAAAGTTACTTTCATCGCTGGCAAGGTAAATTGCCGCATATCCAACGTCGCGGGGTGTGCCAATACGCTTAAGAGGTACCTGGCGGGCAAGCTTCGCGCGATTTTCCTGCGGATCTTCTCCGCCAACAACATCATCCACCATATCAGTATCTATGAATGCGGGATGAATAGAGTTGACGCGGATATCATAACCTTCTTTTGCTGCAAGCAGAGCGACTGACTTAGTTGTCATCCAGACACCTGCCTTGGCAGCGTTGTAGGCTACAAAGTTGTCGCTGGCGATAAGAGCTGAAATTGAAGAGATATTGACAATTGCACCTGGCGCATATCGCGCCATAAGAGGAAGTGCCACTTTGCAACCCAAAAACACTGATGTGAGATCAATATCAAGTGTGCGTTGCCAATCTTCTTCACTTAAGCTCTCAACAGAACCCGGAATACAAACCCCCGCATTGTTTACCAGAACGTTCAGTCCACCGAGCTGTGTTTCAGCTTCTCGCACGGCATCAACCCAATCATCATGCCTACTCACATCATGAGCAAGGCCGACAACCTTACCTCCTGAGGCGTTTTGAATGCCTGCCGCAGCGCTTCGCGCACCATCTCCATCAATATCACTTAACGCGACAGCAGCACCATTTAGCGCAAACATTTCTGCGATAACGCGGCCTATTCCTGTGGCGGCCCCAGTAATTAGCGCCTTTTTCCCAGCAAGTCTTGGTTCTGCGATCATTAAGTTGCTTCTTTACAAGTCATCTGAAGGTGCTTGCAACCGCTTGATCATTGCAAGCAGCACTTTCCGGGGAATAAAGTTAACAAGAACAGTCAACATCTTGTTTGAAAATCCAGGAACAATAACCGTCTTTCGCGCTTGGAAACCCGCCCAAATCGCAGCCGCTACATCTTCTGGGGGTTCTTTTGGCATGGTTTTGATCACCAGAGCATTTTCCATGCGCGCACGCGACTGGAACCCTGTGTCCACAGGTCCCGGGCACGCCGCACATACGGTCACACCACTGCCATCTAGTTCGCTTGCCAAGGCTTCGGTAAATGACAAAACGTAGGCCTTTGTTGCATAGTAAACAGCCATATACGGCCCCGGCATAAACGCCGCCATAGATGAGAGATTAATGACACCACCCGAACCACGCGCCTGCATGTAAGGTAAAAGTTGCAATGTTAGATCTGTAAGGCCGCGCACGTTCAAATCGATCATATTCGTTTGTTGTTTGCGATTGAGTTCGGTGGCAGGCCCATTTAACCCAAACCCCGCATTGTTAACCAGCACATCAACTTGCAAGGCTCGTTCCTTTAGCTCAGCAAGCAATTCGTCGATGGAACTCGGGTCAGAAATATCAGCGGGTATAGCAATAGCATTAGCACCGAGTTTGGCTGTCATAACGCCGGATACCCGGTTTAACTCGGTTTCAGAACGCGCTGTAAGCACCACCGTATAACCCGTCGCAGCAATCTCATAAGCGAGCTTTTCACCGATACCACCAGACGCGCCCGTTATTAACGCGACAGGACGACCATTTGCATCAGCCATTGCCGTTTCCTTCCACATTCAACAGCTCTTGCACCTGCTGACGCAAGTTCACACGATCACGGGTGGATACACCGAGTAGCTCTGAAAGACGCCAAACAAGATTGGATTCAAATTCATCAATTTTCCCATCCGCAAGAACAACTTCCCAAAGCATACGGATCACATCTTTTCGACCTGTTTGATCGAGTTGCTTGGCTATTACGTGGGTGAACTTATAGAGATCTATAGCCTGTTGATCTTGAAGCTCTGCATCTTTGACAACATCTCGCACTTCGTCTGCACTTAACCCAAAGCGTTCTTTGAGTATGGAATCGCGACGTAACTCTTCGCGCTCAGTAACTTTGCCGTCTATCGCGCACGCATGCACGATCAAGACAGAAATGGCCCTGCGCAATTCTTTCTCGTTATCCTCTTCAAATTCAGCATGGTGGAAAAGGTCAGAGAATTTATCGAAAAACAGTTTCATAACTCAACATTTGGCGGCAATGCTGCGCATAAGCAAGCCCTGATTACATAAAAATTGTAATAGCGGCTGAACACCAGATGAACAACGGCTTCCACAAAAGTTCAGGCCGAACGTGTCATTAGTCCGTTAATGCAACAACCCAACTGACGGAAAAACCAATGACCCAGATCGACAAACATAACACGAGCGCAAAATACTCACCTGTTTCGAGCAAAAATTATCAACGCCCCGGTCAAGTGACAGGTACCAATGATGTCAAGAAAGTGAGCCCCGGATTGAACGAAGTCTTGAGTTTGCTCAACACCTTGGATACGGCTGCGTAAGATAATTGCAACTTGATTCGCGTATAAAGTGCATATTTTTGTAAAAGCTATTCGTCCACGGTCTCTCACTAGAAACCGCCTAATAATTGACTTAGGTCAAAGCAACTCCTCATCATTCACGTTACTTTTTTTTAGGCTGAAAAACCTAATGTCACATCTGGGGTGTGCATTGCGTTCCTTCAGACCGAAACTCGGTGGCAAATGGCGGCCTCAATACCCCCTTTTGAGGGCGGTTAAACATTTGCCACCGGCAAAATTTGTTAATGGCCACACGCTTGGCCTATGTTTCTCTGGCACATCGATAGATAATGTATAAATCGCGCAGGCAATGAAGCGCATATTAGCTGGGAGATATCTATGACTTACAAAACCATCTTGGTTCATCTCGACGACGAAAAACGTGCGCACGAGATACTTGCGGCGGCTTGCATATTGGCAAAACGTTACGATGCTCATTTAGTTGGATCTTTTGTGTTACCTGGTTTGGATATTGCCCCTGCATTCGGATTTTACATTCCAACCGAAGTGCTCGAAGTACACCGCAACAACTGCCTGAAGATTGGTGAAAACCTGAAAGCACAATTTGAAAAGGCGTCCAGCGATGCTGGTATAGCGGCAGAATTTCGAATGCTCGATGCAGAAGGACGCGCGGAAAGTGCGCCAGTGATCGAGCACAGTCGTATGGCCGATCTAATCGTGATGGGGCAAACGGATGTCGCTGCTGATGGCCCGATTGCGCGCGAGATCCGCGAACGCGTGCTCATGGAATCGGGCCGGCCCGTATTGCTTATACCTTACGCTGGCAAATTTGAGACAATTGGCAGTAATGTGCTTGTTGCCTGGAACAGCCGCCGCGAGGCAACCCGTGCTGTATTCGATGCGTTGCCACTACTGAAAGAAGCTGAAAACGTGCGTCTTCACTGGGTCAATGCGAGCAACGAGGATGGAGCCGTTGAGTTGCCCGGTGCCGAGATGGCGGCCACGTTGGCACGCCATGGCGTGAAAATAACTGCAGAAGGTGGCATAGCAACTGAAATATCAGTCGCTGACGAAGTTCTTGCAAGGGTTTCAGACTTTGGCTGCGATCTTCTTGTGATGGGTGGATATGGCCATTCGCGCACCCGCGAGCTGGTGTTTGGCGGCGTTACACGCAGCATTTTCGAACACATGACCGTTCCGGTACTGATGTCGCATTAGACTTAGGTGACGCAGATTGAGCTAATGTTCGTCTTCAGGCTCTGGGTGAATGGAACGCCAGATACAGATCACTGCGAAATAAACTGACGCGCCTACCCATAGCCAAAACACTAAAGGCGAGGCTTCAACCGCTTTCTTTACGTCTGGATGGATGAGTACCAGGCGCAAAGAGGTTGCGGCCCACAAGACCGTGATCGGAACAGTGAGCTTGCGCAACTTCCGTACACGCAACGGATGAACGAATTTTATCGGCACAAAGGTAAGAACAGCGCAAATTCCGATAACAACCAAATTGGTCCATTGATTAAGTTGCAACACATGAATGTAGAGAACCACAACGTTCCACAGCGCTGGAAAGCCTGAGAAATAGTAATCTGAGGTTTTCATATCCACATTGGCAAAGGTGTAACACGAAACCGCCATTACGGTTGCAGCTGCAGGCACTTCCCACCCCGGCGGCACCACTCCAAACCAATAAATCATGAGAGCAGGTACAACGACATAAGTGAAATAATCGATCACATTATCAAGCGTCGCCCCGTCAACTTGTGGGACAAGTTCAGTAACACCAACGCGCCGCGCGATCGTTCCATCGATTGCGTCTACGAATAGTGCCAAACCCAGCCACATAAAGGCAGCAATCTTGTCGCCCTCAAGAATGGCAACCAATGCCAGAAAACCCAGCACCGCACCAGACGCAGTAAAGGCATGAACCGCCCATGCTGCGGCCACTTCTCGCTTATGATGGCTATCGCCAGAGTTACTCACCATGAGCGATTGATGCCATAGTTTTTAGCTCATGTCAGCAGTTGTGATGCAGCTAATTCGCGATAAATTTTACAAAGTATCCGAAAAACTAGGCGAGGCGCACATACTCGAAATCACCAGGTTTACTATCAATCCCAACGCGCGGTGGTGCAATCCAACTGGCAAATCGACCCGGTTCAAACTCAGGTTTCATCAAACCATATATATGGTCCATATCGTCTTTGCTTGGCAGCCATTCATCGCGCTTTGCCAGCCATTCTTCCTTGCCGATCACTTCACCCGACGGGCTTGCATGCAAATCTACAAACTGCCCAACATGGCGGTTAAATGCGAGATGCGGCAGCACGAACTGATAATTCATATCAAGCTTTTCGAGAGTTTTATTCCAGCGATCCATGCACGCTTGCACGTTCTCTGAATAATCATCGCGCAAACGCGCATTCAACGCCACAAGCGCTGGCTCATCAGACATTTCAAAGCCGCCATTTACTTGCTTGAGCACGGGATAAACCGCCGACTTCAGCTGGTGATCATCACCAATGCGCGTTTCTTTAAAACGCCCCTTTAAGCCGGTCGTAAAATAGTTCGCTGCATTGGTCGAAATTTCCGAACCAAACAAATCAATCGTGAGAGAATAATGGAGATTTATTTTCTTTTGCAACGTTGGCAAATCGATAACCCCAAGCGCGCGCACTTTCTCGATATCGTTGGGGTCATTGATACCTGCCTCTTTCATGGCCTCTGCAGTTCGGCGAATAATCCTCAGAATACCGCTTTCACCAACAAACATATGATGCGCTTCTTCGGTAAGCATAAAGCGGCATGTGCGCGACAGTGGATCAAAACCAGATTGCGCTAAACTCTCAAGCTGCATCTTGCCATCACGGTCGGTAAAGAACGTGAACATGAAGAATGAGACCCAGTCGGGCGTTTCCTCATTAAATGCGCCTAACATACGAGGGGAATCTTCAGAACCTGATTGTCGCCGCAACAATTCATTGGCTTCTTCGCGCCCATCACGGCCAAAATATTTCTGCAGGAGATAGACCATTGCCCACAAGTGACGACCTTCCTCAACATTCACCTGAAACAAGTTGCGCATGTCATAAAGCGAAGGTGCCGTTTTGCCGAGGTAGCGCTGTTGTTCAACAGAAGCGGGTTCCGTATCGCCTTGCACGACAATAAGCCTGCGCAGCATTGAACGATACTCGCCCGGCACTTCTTGCCAAGCGGGCTCGCCAAGGTGATCTCCAAACGGAATTTTACGTTCTTCTTCCGCAGGCGCCAACAGCACGCCCCAGCGGTACTCGGGCATTTTCACATAACCAAACTTAGCCCACCCATCCAAGTCCACGCTGACAGCAGTACGCAAATAGACCAAAGACTCCTGAAATCCGTCAGGGCCCATATCATTCCACCAATTCAAGTACCCTGGATGCCAACGCTCAAGCGCCTTTAGAACTTTCCGATCATCACCCAAATCTACATTGTTCGGAATTGAGGTATCATAATTTACATCTAGCGCACTCATGGTCTGCCTCCCACGGCATCAATTTGTCAAACTCTTGTGAAATCGAAATCAGCTTGTTCACCTGTGCCATAACGGCGCAACGCACCTTCGGCTCCTGCAGCGTTTCCGCGTTGAAAAATCCAGTTTTGCCATGCCGTCAAACGACCGAATATTTTGGTTTCCATGGTTTCTGGACCGGCAAAACGTAAATTCGCTTCCATGCCTGTCAAGGCGTCAGGTGAGAAACTGGCGCGTTCTTCAATTGCCAACCGCACTTCATCTTCCCAGTCAATATCGTCATAGGCGAAGGTGACCAACCCCAGCTCCTCTGCGTCCTCAGCGCTCAGCGCGTTACCAATCTCGGCATGCGCACCATCAACGCTTTCCGGTTCGCCCAAAAACTTAGTTTGCAATCGCGTAATACCGTTCGACATTGGATACGCACCAAAATTAAAGCCATTCAGATGCATCTCCGCTTCTGGCCGGTTGTCGCCTTCAAACTCTCCGATGAGCATATATGATCGATCAGCGGCAAAGACCAGCTCAGCAAGCGTGCCAGCAAAACAGCTTCCAGGTTCCACAAGTGTGAATATCGAACGCGAGGTGAGATCAACACGCTTTAGAACCCTCTTCCAATAGTGAACAATCTCGTTGATTAGCCAATGATCTTCGTGGGCATGCATAAACGCATCATAAGCGAGGACAGATTCTGCAGTACCCTGGCTTCTGAACTGGATAAGTGCAATCTCCAGCTCGTTGTTGCGAATATGCAAAATGACGTCATCAAGTTCACGCGCGAGCGCCAAAGGCCAAAACGCGTCGCCTTGCTTGTGGGCCTCCTCCGCGGTTGTCGGAGGCGCACTTTTCGGCGCGCGCACCATAATATCTGCAATCCGGTTTTCTCGATCGAACTCGACTTCAACATAAGAATACGTAACGTGGTTCTCTCCGAATTCACGGTTTAGTGGATCAAGCTTAATCCCGGTCGCATCGGATGGCCGGTTCGATTGCCGTGCCAATTCCTCAGCACGCATACGCACTTTATCTTCAAGCTCCGAATTGCGCGCCACGTCGTCTACTAAGCGCCAATCAACCGCGCGTGATCCTTTCACGCCCTCCTCGACCGTACAAAACACATCAGCGTGGTCGCGTCGCACTTTACGCTTGTCAGTTACGCGCGTCAGTCCACCTGTACCGGGTAATACGGCAAGCAGGGGAACCTCTGGCAAAGACACCGCAGCAGAGCCATCATCCACCATGACAATATGGTCTGTTGCCAACGCCAGTTCATAACCACCACCCGCGGCTGTCCCATTAATGACGCATAGATATTTTTGTCCTGAACACGCACTCGCATCCTCAATCGAGTTGCGGGTTTCATTTGTAAATTTACAGAAATTGACTTTGTGTGCGTGCGTCGACCCTGCCAACATACGGATGTTCGCGCCAGCGCAAAAAACCCGGTCTTTTGCCGACCGCAGAATAACTGTCTTAACTTGTGGATGCTCAAAGCGCAGGCGTTGCACCGCGTCGCTCAATTCAATGTCGACACCGAGATCATACGAGTTCAGTTTAAGGCTGTATCCCTCAAACAGACCGGCATTTTCATCTACATCAATCGTAAGGGTCGCAACCTCCCCATCTACATCGATCTTCCAATGCCGGTAATGCGATGGATCGGTTTCAAAATCGATTTTCATAGACGCCTCGGTAAATGGGAAATATATTGCCAATTTATTTTATTTGTGTAAGGTACTGGAACTATAATTTCAAAACAAGAGCATTTCAATGGTTTCCCATTTGCCATTTTCGGATCAAATCCTTGGTGTACATGTCGGCCGGCGCGTCAAATCACTGCGCCGAAAACTCAACCTCACGCGGCGCGAGCTCGCAGAACGCTCAAGCATTTCAGAGCGCTACATCGGGCAGCTCGAGAACGGTCAGGCAAATGCTTCTCTGAACGTTCTTAATCGCATTGTAACAGAGCTTGGCACTTCAATCGCTTGCGTGCTGCCACGTAACAAAGATCGAATACACCATGAACCTCTAAATCGGCTTTTGAGCTCACTTGACGATGAACAACTCGAACAAGTTTTCCGGCTCGTGTCGAACAAGTTTGAAACGCAGCAACACCCAAGCAAGGGGATTGCTTTGGTTGGCATGCGCGGCGCCGGGAAAACAAGCCTTGGCAGCAAACTTTCTGAATTGTCTGGCATTCCTTTTGTCCGCCTCACCAAACTGATCGCCGACCAAACAAAGATGACCATTGGCGAGTTGATTGAGCTGCGTGGCATCAACGGATTTAGAAGGCTTGAGCATGAGGCACTTCAAAAAATCGCTTCGCAACCTGAAAAAATTATTTTGGAGACCAGCGGTGGATTTGTTGGAAATCTGGCCTCCTATGCATTTTTACAGGAACATTTCACCACGATTTGGATCAAGGCCAGCCCAGAAGAGCACATGCAACGTGTGATCGACCAAAATGATCTCAGACCAATGGCTGGAAGATCTTCAGCCATGTCAGACCTCAAAGCACTTTATGCAGAGCGCGAACCTGGATACCGGCAAGCAGACTATGTTTTGGACACATCAACACGTGCAGAACGCGATTGCCTCGGTGAACTCACAGAGCTTGCATGTCCAATTCTCTACCGCCAGTCGCACAGAAGGGTTGCAGCTGAGTAACTTTACTCCGCGCGAGATATAAACGAGCTAACGGCGTTGAGAGTTTTTTCACATTGGTCACGGTGAGGACTATGTCCACACTCCGCTAACATTGATACACTAACCCGCACTTTGCAGTTTCGCGTTATCGTATCAATTTGCGCGCGTGTTCCATATTCATCCTCTTTCCCTTGTATCGCGAGTATGGGCACGTCAATTTTGGGCAAGAAACTCTCAATGTTCCAAAGGGTAAAGTCAGGATCAAGCCAAGCGCCGTTCCAGCCGTAAAATGCATTGTCGACATTAGCGTGATACCGCTCAAGGCGCTCCCGCAAATTGCCGTTTTCATAAACTTGCCGTGCTATTGCGATGCTCTTTAAACCCACTTCTTCTGTAAAAAAATGTGGTGCCAACAAGATCGTTCCCTTATGGCGACCGTGCTTGAATTCACCAGAATAAATGGCAGCGATTGATGCGCCATCACTGTGTCCAAACAAAAAATAATTACCAGGCACCAACGCCTCAATCAGTTGAGGAAGAATTTCTTGCCCCTCAATGTGCATATAATTTAATGGACGTGGCAGACTAACCTTCGAAGAAGCCCCGTATCCGAAGCGTGAATACACCAAGACCGCGCATCCGGTGTGTTCGCACAATTGTTCGGGAAATTCTTTCCACATCGAAACCGACCCAAGTCCCTCATGTAACAGTATGATGGTCGGCGCGTTCTCAGGCACACCCGTGCGATGGTGGATATATTCGATTTCCCCTTGTGGGAGAGAAAGCTTCATCTCAACTTGAAGCGCTGGATCTTGCCAGTTGCAGTTTTTGGTAGTTCATTCTGGATATCTATTTCGCGCGGATATTTCCATTTTCCGATTTCAGCTTTTACGTGCTCTTTCAGCGTTTCGAACAACCCTTCCTGCGAAGCGCCTTCACGCAACACAATGTATGCTTTTGGGTGCACAAGACCCACATCATTTTCTTGCGGAACCACTGCGGCCTCTAATACAGCTTCGTGGCTCATAAGTGCCGATTCAACCTCAAACGGTGAGACCCAAATACCGGAAACCTTGAACATATCATCGGTGCGCCCGCAGTACTGGTAATAGCCATCCTCATCGCGCGTATACTTATCGCCGGTGCGCGTCCATTCACCTTCAAATGTGGCCCGTGATTTAAATCGCTGGTTCCAGTATTCATTGGCAGCTGACGCGCCTTTAATCAAAAGCTCACCGATTTCTCCATTGGCGGCTTCCTGGCCATGTTCGTCCAGCAGCTTGGCGCTATATCCAGGAACGGGCACTCCTGAAGAGCCGTAACGCACTTCTCCTGGTCGATTAGAGACAAATATGTGCAGCAGCTCCGTGGACCCGATACCGTCAAGAACATCCACACCAAACCGTTCTTTCCAGGTTTTACCGGTCTCTTCGGGAAGCGCTTCTCCAGCTGAAACGCATAGGCGCAAACGCGCAGAGCTATTTTCAGGTGTGCACAATTGATCGTTCAACATGGCTGCATAAAGAGTTGGTACACCAAAAAATATAGTCGGTTGATGAGATTTTAGTGCGTTAAAGACAGTTTCTGGTGTTGGCCTGCCTTCAAACAGAATCGCCGTGGCCCCGACCGCAATGGGGAAAGTCATGGCATTTCCGAGCCCGTAGGCAAAAAATAATTTCGCTGCCGAAAACACAACATCGTCTTCACGAATGCCAAGCGTTTCGACACCATAATTTTCAGCAGTCACCCGCAACGAACTGTGGACGTGCAGCACGCCCTTCGGCATTCCAGTCGAGCCCGATGAATAGAGCCAAAAAGCCACTTCATCAGCAAGAGTTTTGGCTGTCTCATACTCTTTGCTTTCGCGCTCGAGCATCTGGGTAAATGACATGTCTTGCTCTGCATCACCATCGCATACCACCACATGACGCAGCGATGGCAATTTATCAAAACATGCACTAACAACCGGCAGCAATGCGGAAGAAACGAACAACGCTTCAGCACGCGCATCGTCCAAAATGTACTCGTACTGAGAAGACGATAAAAGCGTGTTTAACGGCACGGGAATGACCCCTGCCCTGATCGCCCCCCAAAACAAAATTGGAAAATCAATCGTGTCCAACATCAGCATGGCTATGCGACATTCACGGCCAATTTCGAGGCGCTCAAGAAGATTGGCAACCTGGCAACTCGCATCCTTCAAGTCTGAATAGGTGATCTCCCGATCAGAGTCGATAAAGGCAACCTTGTCGCCCAACCCCATTTCGAGTTTTGAATCTAACAGATCAACAGTGGCATTATAGGCGCGTGGAAACTCCAAACTAAACTCCTCCCTGCTCTTGCGGCGTCAAGAGTGCACAAGCTTTTAACGCGCGGCAACAAAATATACTGCCCAATCCAGATTCTTAAAGTTTTCAGATAAACGGGCCGCTTGACAATAGGTAAGTAATACTGACATAAATTTGAGATGTACAATACCGTATCAGATCGCGCCGATGATGCGCACTTTAAGCCACGTTTTGCAGATCGTGCCGAGCGCATGCAAGCTTCAGAAATTCGAGAGTTGCTGAAGCTATTGGATCAACCTGGGATCATTTCTTTTGCAGGCGGAGTACCCGACCCTAACCTGTTTCCTTTGGAGGACGTACGCAACGCCTACGCCCGCGCCCTATCGCAGACCGACCAAGCGCATAAGGCCCTGCAATATTCAGTGAGTGAAGGAAGTGCAGGGCTGCGGTCATGGATCGCTGAACACATGGGCACGCGCGGCGTTCAATGCGCACCAGAAAACATTCTCATTACCAATGGGTCTCAACAGGCTTTGGAATTTTTGTCCCGCCTGTTTATCTCACCAGGCGATACCGTGCTTGCGGCAGCCCCCACTTATTTGGGCGCATTGCAAGCTTTTGCCGCCAGCGAACCCAATTATGATGATCTGCCATTGGAGCAAGGAAACCGCACAGCTGAGAGCTTTCGCGAGCGCGCGGGCGCTAACGGTGGTGATATCAAATTCGCTTACATCGTTCCTGATTTCGCAAATCCAACCGGCTTAACAGTAGATGAAGAGGTTCGCCGCGATACATTGGCACTATCTGCAGAACTCGGCGTTCCTATCGTTGAAGATGCGGCTTACACCGAACTGCGCTTTTCTGGCAGGCGTGTGCCGAGCATTCAGGCTTTGGATCTACAAAACGGAAAAACAATCGACCAAAGCAGAGTTATTTATTGCGGCACTTTCTCAAAGGTATTCACACCTGGCCTTCGAGTAGGATGGGTTTGTGCATCTCAGCAAATCATCTCTCGCTTGGTGCTGATAAAGCAGGCCAGCGATCTTAACAGCCCCGCGCTCAATCAAACTGTTATCTTAAATCTTGCAGAAAGCCAGTTTGACGAACAGGTGACCAGAGCATGCGCGCATTACGCCCCTAAACGCGATGCCATGCTGAGGGCATTAGAAATGCATATGCCCGATGGCACCACTTGGACCCAGCCTGAAGGTGGATTGTTTGTTTGGGTAACCTTGCCCCCTGAGTTTAGGTCAGCTGACATTTTACCCAAGAGTGTGCAGGAGGCAAAGGTTGCTTTCGTGCCAGGCCATGCATTCTTTGCCGATGGCAGCGGCACCAACACCATGCGCCTGAGTTTCTCTCTCCCCTCCGTTGCAGACATTGAAGAGGGCATAGAACGTCTAGGCCTGCTGCTTAAGGCTTAAGATATTCTTTCAGACAAATCAGCTGGTGTGCTAGGTCTTACATGGTTCGGCCTTGGACTTTCTGATGAGACTTACCGCCAATTCACCACCTAGCATGTTTACGCTGGTTATGCTGTCGGGACTTTCTGTCCTGTCACTGAACATGTTTGTGCCGTCGCTTTCTAATATTGCGCACACGTTTCAGGCGGACTATGCGTTGGTCAACTTGTCGATTGCCGGTTACCTCACTGCAACAGCTTTTCTGCAAATGATCATCGGTCCACTTTCCGACAGGTTTGGACGTCGGCCCGTCATCATCGGCGCGTTGGTCATATTTATTGCTGCCTCGATCGGATGCTTTTACGCCCAAACAATATGGTCTTTTCTGAGCTTTCGGTTATTGCAAGGCGCAATTATCGCAGGCATTGCGCTCGCACCGGCAATTGTGCGCGACATGCTGCCGCCCCAGGAAGCCGCAAGCAAAATTGGCTATGTCACAATGGCGATGGCACTGGCGCCAATGCTGGGTCCGATGCTAGGTGGCGCACTGGATGAGTTATTTGGGTGGCATGCCAGTTTTATATTCTATATTGGCGTTGGGTTGGGCGTGCTGGCCCTCACCTGGATAGATCTCGGCGAAACCCACAGCTCGAAGTCTGAAAATTTCTTGCAGCAGTTCAAAAGTTACCCAGAGCTGCTCACCTCACGTCGTTTCTGGGGTTATGCCCTTTGTATGGCGTTTTCTGTGGGCGCTTTTTATTCGTTCTTAGCCGGCGCTCCACTGGTGGCGGAAAATCTGTTTGGCATCTCAACGGGCGAATTGGGCATCTATATTGGCAGTATTTCAGGCGGCTTCATGTTCGGCAATTTTCTCTCCGGCCGATACGCCAAGCGCACCGCACTCACAACATTGATTATTGCAGGTCGGTTATCGGCTTGCGGCGGCCTCATTTTAGCAATGGTCCTTTACATGTTCGGAGTTGTGCACGTTTATGCACTCTTCGGACCTATATTGTTTGTGGGCATCGGCAACGGACTTACCCTTCCAGGATGCAATGCCGGTGCTTTGTCGGTGCGACCCAAACTTGCCGGAAGCGCATCTGGCTTAATGGGTGCACTCACCGTAGGAGGCGGAGGCATCGTCACATCCTTTACGGGAAGCATACTCACTCCGCAAAATGGCGTGGCTGTTCTCCTTGGTGTAATGCTTGCATGCTCAGCATTTGGCCTGGCGGCGGCGCTTTATGTAAGACACATCAATCGCTTAGAAGGGATCAAATAGGATAATCGAATACAATGTGGCGAAATCTGTTCTTGGTTTAACTTGCAAGGCGCGTGAGCTGTGGAACCTGGGCGAAACTTGACCGCCCTCCGGCTCTCCTTATTCCATTAAATAAGTGAACAAGCCCTGTTTGACCACTGAGCTCATTGTGCAAAATGCGCTTCCAATCTCCCTCAATACTGCCTTGCCAAAATGATTTAGTTTCCAGTTTCTCAAACACTTTTTCAGCCCACGCTTCGCCCACCCGGCACCAGTCTGGGTAACTCACCAAATCACCCCAGATAAGCCCTAGACAGCAAACAAAAGCTTCAAAATGTTCGGCATAACCTGCTG
The DNA here is from genome assembly GCA_051010095.1 of Hyphomicrobiales bacterium. GTDB lineage: Bacteria > Pseudomonadota > Alphaproteobacteria > Rhizobiales > CAJQND01 > CAJQND01. The sequence goes on along the minus strand of JBPCVX010000129.1, from coordinate 20,893 downwards.
CAGAAAAATGTTCACAAATAAGGTCAATCGGCACATCGTGCCGCGAAACAATATCCAAATATTCCAGCGCACCACAAAGCAACACGCTATGTGACTGGTAGCCTTTTTCTAAAATCATAGAGCGGGATACAAGAGAAATTAGTCTGTCTTCTGGACTGGCGCTAAACACTTCTCGTCCATCAACTTGAACCCCCAACGCACGCGCTCTAACTTCGTCGGCCGCCAACAACGCCTTCAGGTCCATCTCTATGGGCTGAGTATAAAATGATATTCCAGCTGCACCATCCGGCTTTCGCAGCACAGGATATTGCGCATCGCGTCTAAAATCATAGTCAGTTGATCGAGGCTCATACCCAAGATGGGCAAGTGCATAAATGGATGCTTCAAGCTCGTGTGTTCCGATTAAAAGCTCAATGTTGTCAGCGCGGAACCAATTATCTGCCCGCCCGTTTTGCATAACCATTAGCGCAGTGCCGTTTAACAGTACCGGTGGCAGCGTTATTCGTCGAAGTGAGAACAAAAGTTCGCGCAATTCTTGAAAAACCGCATCGTTATGAGCACGTGTTTCCTCAGCGACATGTCGAAAGACAGGCGCTATGAGGTCGAGGGAAGCATGCTGTTCTGCCTCGTATGAAACACCATCTGCCAGAGCCTGCATGAGTTTGTGACGATGGCAGAACAACGCAAAATCAAACCCTTCATCGGGAAAGACAATATCCTCGCCAATCGGCTGTGCCCGGATAAACGCATTTAAAAGATAGAGACTTGTTGCGAACGGAACCTGTGAAGATGTGCTTGCAGCCACATCTTTGACAGATCTGATAGCATCTTGTTTCTCTATTCGAAGCGCGTGAGCAGCCACGTTCCATCCCAGCATTGTGTCTAAGCACAAAAAACGAATCACTTCGCTTTTAGTCAGATTAGACAATATGCTAAGCGCATGACAACTACGATGAAGAAAGTAGCACTTATAGATTTACTGTTCAGATGCAGATAAAGCCCTTGGATATATTTCTACAATCTGCGTTTTATGATGCGTTGTTATCGGTCCGCTCACTTTTATTTTTGAGCTAAACTGATTGCCGCCCTCGGCGACAAAAAGTGGAGATGGCGCCTTGTAGATGCCCGTAAGCGGCAGGGCGACATAGATCAAACCCATACCAAACGCGGCAATGCTCGCATAAGCGGCACCTATGCTAAACCACGTCGCAACTATCCTTACAGTTTGCCAAGTGAGCATCGAAAAAACTCATTCTCTAGACCCATGTGAATGAAGCATATTACAAACCTGTATGATGTCTCGTCGACTCATCTTTTTGGGTAGACGCGCATGAAAAAGGCTATCTATGCAACGTCTCCTCGACCAAGGCTGCCCAATAACTTGCACCGATGGGTAACATTTCATCATTGAAATCATATTGCGGATTATGCAGTCCAGGCCCATCGCCCGCGCCCATGAAGATGTATGATCCGGGCTTTTCTTCCAGCATGAAGGAAAAGTCCTCTGAGCCCATTTCGGGCTTCACCTTACGCAGAACTTTTTCTTCACCGACAATTTTTGCAGCAACATCTGCGGCATGCGCGGTTTCTTCTTCCCAGTTTACTGTTGCGGGGCACCCCTTATTGTGCCTCAATTCCATCTCCACCCCATTCGCTGTGCCAATGCCTTTCACAATTTCACTCATTTTTTCGATTGCAAGTTTTTGCACTTCGGGATTGAAGGTTCGCACGGTGCCAGCAATACGCACCTCATCGGGAATAACGTTATAGGCATCTCCGGCGTGAAACTGCGTGATGGAAAGCACAATGGCGTCCATGGGATCCACTGCGCGGCTGGAAATCGTTTGCAGTTGGCTCACAAGCTGCGCACCTGCAACGATTTGATCAGTACCTTCTTGTGGTGAGGCTGCATGCGCGCCCACGCCGGAAACAATAATGTCAAACAGATCACACGCAGCCATCATTGGGCCGGGTGAAGCACACACTTCGCCCAACGGCCTACCTGGGGAATTGTGCAAACCATGCACCTGGCTCATAGGATACTTTTCAAACAAGCCCTCATCAATCATGACTTTGGCGCCATTTCCACCTTCTTCAGCGGGTTGGAAAATGACATACGCTGTGCCCGCGAATGCGCGTGTCTCAGCAAGATATTTGGCAGCACCCAACAACATTGCGGTGTGACCATCATGTCCACAAGCGTGCATTTTGCCGTCGATTTTTGAATGATATTCCTTATTAGTTTTTTCGCTCATGTTGAGCGCGTCCATGTCTGCGCGCAGACCTATTGCCTCATCACCTTCTTGGTTGCCTTTGATGACACCCACGATGCCGGTGCCGGCCATGCTCCGGTCAATTTCAATGCCGAAACTTTCCAGTTTTTCCGCCACGAAGTCAGATGTGCGGTGTTCCTCAAATGCGGTTTCTGGATATTCGTGAATTGCCCTACGCCACGCTGTCATCTCTTCATGAATGGCCGCAATTCTCTCGTTAACTCCCATAACTGTCTCCAAAAAATGTATAAAAAATTATTCCGCACCAAACACCGCATGTCTGCCTGGAGCAGCATCTAATAAGGATTGCGTGTAAGGGTGCGAAGGTTTGGCGTAAACATCTGCCGTGACGCCGTGCTCAACCACATTGCCAAACTGCATCACCATAATGCGATCACAGATTTGGGCTGCAACGCGCAAGTCATGGGTAATAAACAGCATCGCCAGATCAAACCGGGTGCGCACATCTTCAAGTAAGTCCAACACCTGCGCTTGCACCGACACATCCAATGCCGATACAGCCTCATCGGCCACAAGCACTTGAGGCTCCATTGCCAACGCCCGGGCGATGCAAATACGCTGGCGCTGTCCACCAGAAAATTGATGGGGGAAACGGTCCAGCGCTTCCGGCGCGAGACCGACAATTTCCATCAGATCGCGCGCACGCGTAAGAGCCTCGCCCTCAGATGTTCCAAAATTGACCGGTCCTTCTACAATAGATTGGCCAACAGTCCGCCGCGGATTAAGCGAACGATACGGGTCTTGGAATACGATTTGCACATCGCGCCGGTAAGGACGTAGCTCACCTTCGCTCAAGGTCGCGATGTTCTCACCATCGATCAACACTTCGCCGGACGTGGGATCAATCAGCCGCATAATGCAGCGGGCAACCGTTGATTTGCCCGATCCAGATTCGCCAACCACACCTAGTGTTTCACCACGATAGACAACTAAATCAACATCATTGGCTGCGTGCACAACGCGGCCGCCGCCGAACAGCCCCTTATTGCCATAAACTTTATTGAGGTGATGTGCTTCTAGCGCTGGATCACCCTCCTCGATTGGCGCACGTTCCGGCGGATCCATGCTGGGCACCGATGCCATAAGCATTTGCGTATATGGGTGCTGTGGATCGGTGAGAATCTGATTTGCCTCACCTTGTTCGACGATCTTACCGAGCTGCATGACAACAACCCTGTCGGCGACCTCAGCAACCACGCCAAAATCATGTGTAATAAACATAACACCTGTGCCGTGCCGGCGCTGAATATCCTTTATCAGGTCGAGAATTTGCGCCTGGGTGGTGACATCAAGCGCCGTAGTGGGCTCATCTGCAATCAGCAGTCCTGGTTCTAAGGCCAGCGCCATGGCAATCATGATACGCTGGCGTTGGCCGCCTGAAAGCTGATGGGGAAATGAATCGAACATAAGCTCAGGATCAGGCAGGCTCACATCATCCATCACCTCTATAATGCGTTTTTTGCGGGCGCTTGCGTCCATATCGGTGTGAATTTCAAGCATCTCGCCGATTTGGTCGCCCACCTTCATCACCGGATTGAGCGCCGTCATGGGCTCTTGGAAAATCATCGCCATGCGCTCTCCGCGCAACTGCAGCAATTGCTTTTCTGACTTGCTCAGCAATTCCTCGCCCTGGAGATAGATCTCTCCTTTCACAGGGGTGAGGTCTTCTCGCGGAATCAACCCCATAACCGTGTGGGCAGTGACCGACTTACCCGAACCGGATTCGCCCACAATGCAAACAATTTCACCAGAATTGACGTGCAAAGTTATGTCTTCAACAGCAAATTCACGGTCAGCACCCTTCGGCAGCCGCACCGTGAGGTCTTTAATATCGAGCACGTTGTTTTCATCTGACTTGCTCATTGGTTACATCTTCCGTGCAATTCGAGGATCAAGGGTATCGCGCAATCCATCGCCAACACTGTTAACTGCGAGCACGGTCAAGGCGAGTGCAATACCAGGAAAGAATATGATGGAGGGCGTCAGCTGAAAGTAAGTGCGGCCTTCAGACATAATATTACCCCAGCTTGGAATTTCAGGCGGAATACCCGCTCCAAGAAAGCCCAAAATGGCTTCGGTTAACATTGCCGATCCACATGTATAAGTTGCCTGAACAATCAGAGGTGCGATTGTGTTTGGAAGGATGTGCCTAAACAAAATCAACGGCAACTTCGTGCCAGCAGCAATTGCCGCTTCTACATAGGGCTCCTCACGCACGGTGAGCACAACCGAACGCACGAGGCGCACGACGCGTGGAATCTCTGGAATAACGATTGCAATAACCACTGTGATAATCGTGGCGCCTGAAAGCGACACCAATGCAATTGCCAACAAGATGCCAGGAATTGCCATAAGGCCGTCCATAATGCGCATAATGATCGCATCCATTGCGCGCAGATATCCAGCTATCAACCCCGTAAACAAACCAAGCACAACGGCGACCACCGCGACCGCAATACCAACAATAAGCGAGACGCGCGCGCCATAAACAACGCGGGCAAAAATATCACGCCCCAAAAAGTCGGTGCCAAACCAATTTTCCGCCGAAGGCGGTTTTAAGCGGTTGATGGGATTAAGTGCGGTGGGATCGGCGGTAAATAGCGGGCCCAAAAGCGCAATCGTTAACATAATCGCCAAAAGCGCACCGCCCCATACAATCGACGGGTGCTTTAAAAACAGAGAAACGAGGCTTGGGTCGGTTCGTTCCGGCAAGAGAGGGTCTGCCGTAACTTCCTCAGATCCTGGATGTGTGGAGGGGGTGCTCAATATCTTATCCTCGGATCAAAGAAGGTGTAGGTAAGATCAATCACTAGATTGATCATGATGTACACAAAGCTAAATAGCAGGATCAGCCCCTGTATAATCGGATAATCGCGCTTCAAAACCGCATCGAGCACGAGGCGACCAAGTCCTGGAATGTTAAAAACGCTTTCGGTAACAACAACACCGCCGATCAGCAAGGCGATCCCCAGTCCTATGACAGTCACAATCGGCACTGCCGCATTGCGTAAAGCGTGTTTCAACAGCACCTTCATTTCACTTTGACCCTTGGCGCGCGCCGTACGCACATAATCTTCCTGCAGCACCTCCATAACGGATGCGCGCGTCATACGCGCAATCAACGCGATAAAGATGCCGGAAAGAGCAAGTGTTGGTAGGATTATATGGCTAAAGAACAAGCCCACACCGTCCGTAAACGGCGATTTATACCCTTGTACGGGTAAGAGCTGGAGCTTTAGCGACAACACGTAAATGAGGATGTAACCCAATACGAACACTGGTGTGGAAAAGCCGGCAACCGAGAACAACATCACACCCCGGTCAATCATCGAGCCCGATTTCCAGGCAGCAATCGTGCCCAGCGGGACCGCCACCATAATGGTGAAAATGATCGTTGTCAGCGTGAGCAGAATCGTTGGTTCGAGTCGCTGGGCAATAAGGGTCGTCACCGGCAAATTGGTGAAAATTGAAATCCCCAAATCGCCGCGTAGCAAATCTCCAACCCAGCTGGTAAACTGAAAGAATATGGGTTCATTCAAACCCAATTGCTCGCGGATGCGCACAATATCTTCGGACGTCGCATAGTCGCCTGCGATCACTGATGCGGGATCACCCGGCGATAAACGCAGCATAAGAAACACGAAAAGCGCAACAACACCCATAACAGGTATGGTTGCGAGCACGCGCTTTAAAATATAAGTAAACATTGATGCCTCAAGCTGCTGCCCCTCTCGCAGAGGGACAGCAGTTCTAAGTTAAAGGCCTATTCTACCGACATATTCCAGAAGAACTGCACGGGAGACTTGATAAGCCCTTTAACGTTCTTGCGATACGCAACAGGAACGAAGAACTGGCCAAGTTGCCCGGAAGCCCCGATGGCCCACAAACGTTCTTGAACCTTTTTGCCAATTTCCTGCTTTTCTTCCAGTGTGGCCGCCTTAGCATATGCAGAGCGATGTTTCTCAAGCTCTTCATCAGTGGGCCAACCAAACCAGCCTTTGTCTGGGTTTCCTGAGAATGCAATTGCCATGGGGTCAATCACATCAGCACCAATCCACCATGTGTGGAACATGTTCCAGCCACCATCGGCAACTGGATCGCGCTTTGCCCGGCGGGAAGTGAGCGTTGACCAGTCCATAGCCTGAACATCAACTTTCATGCCAATCTTGCGAAGTTTCTCGGCTGTAATCAGCGAGAAAGCCGAAAGCACAGCCACGTCGGTCGGCTGCATGATGACCACAGGTGTCCCGTCATATCCGGCCGCTTTAAGGGCTTCCATAGCCTTAGCGGTGTCCCCAGCCTTCATCACATCGCTGCCCATTTCGTTGGCCAACGGTGTGTCGCAAGGGAATGTCGAATAGCAGGTTTTCCAGAACTTCTGATCGCCAATGGCGCCAGCCATATAGTCTTCTTGCTTCATTGCCATAATCGCTGCACGGCGCACTTCAGCCTTATCGAACGGCGGCAAGAGGTGATTGAAGCGGGCAAATCCAATATTGCCCAGTGGATCGTTGATTTCTACCACCACGTCTGAATTTGCTTCCAAAAGTGGCATCAAATCGTTTGTAGGAGATTCAAAGTAATCCACTTCATTATTCAACAGCGCATTCATTGCCGTTGTCTGATCAGGGAAATATGTCCACTCGACCCGATCAACCTTGGCAACCTTACCGCCAGCAGCCGCAGAAGGCGGCTCAGAGCGCGGCACATAGCTTGGGTTTTTTACATAAACCACTTTCGAGCCAGGCACCCATTCGTCTTTCTTGAAAATGAATGGGCCTGAACCGGTATAATCTTCGATTTGCTTAAACGGATCAGTTTCAGCAACCTTCTTTGGCATCATGAAAGGAACGTTTGAAGAAATCTTACCAATCGATTCCAGCACCAAGCCATATGGCGCTTTCAGCTTCATCACGATGGTCTTTGGGTCAGATGCTGTAAGACTGTCCATGACCCCAAAAAGCTGTTGGCCCATACCATCGCGCTTACCCCAGCGTTCCAGAGAAGCTATGCAATCCTCAGCAGTAACATCACTGCCATCATGCCACTTCAAACCTTCGCGCAGTTTGAATGTCCAAGTGAGGCCATCATCAGACGTAGTCCATGTATCCACCATTTGCGGTTGAGGCTTGAAGCTCTCATCCATGGCGAACAAGGTGTCGTAGATAAGATATCCGTGGTTACGCGAAATATATGCTGTCGTCCAAATTGGATCGAGGTTCTTCAGATCAGCGTGAGGGATAACCCTCAAGACTTTTTCTGCACTCGCTTCGGTCGATACTCCACCAAAAATTAGCGGAATTGCGGCCAAAGCAGCCAATAACTGACGTCTTGTCCAACCCTGCATGTCGTTCCTCCTGTTACATAGGCGTTTTTATAAAATTCTGAATACATACTGCCGTGCTTAGGCACGACAAGGCAATACCCCCGTTAAGGAGTGACCTATTTTGCATGATAGCAACCCAAATGATTAGATCAAATTATGATAAACGATGATAAACATTAGCATTGCTAATTTTTAAAGTTGATCTAATGACCGACAACCACAAACTTGATAACGCCGATCTTCAAGAGCGGATTGCCAATAATTTAGATTGGAATTTATTGCGAACGTTCGTTGCAATCGTCCAACATCAGGGGGTAACGCGTGCCGCCGAAAAATTACATGTGACGCAATCAGCTGTGAGCCAATCATTAAAACGGTTAGAGCAACATCTCGATTGTAGACTTGTCGAACGCAATCCCAGATCCTTCCACGTTACCGAAATTGGCGAACAGGTTTTCGATGCAGCGTCAGAAATATACTCCCAAATATCTCGTATGGCGCGAACGCTAGATGAGGCCGAAGAGCAAACTTACGGAAATGTCAGACTTCTCATCACCAGCCGGGTAGAATCTTTAATTCTAGATCGAATTTTGAAAAACTATCACGTGAAGCATCCAAATGTGAGCTTCCGGATCGATGTCTTAACCAGCCCAGAAATCCCACCTCTTATCCAACAGGGCCAGGCCACTGCAGGTGTAAGTTTGATCCGCAAATTGCCAACAAATGTCGGTGCGGAATTGTTGGCACGGGTAAAGTATGGGTTGTACTGCGGGTTACCGCACCGGCTATACGGAAACTCAAACCTTACCGTTACTGATCTGCGCACAGAAAATTTTGTAACCTTCGCAACTGATCATTTGGGCGGGGTGCTCTCTCCGCTAACAATCTATCGTGAGCAGCATGGGTATGAGGGCAAAGTTGTTGGCACATCTTATAATCTTGATGAGATAAAGCGAATGGCGTTTGCAGGCATTGGCATAGGACTATTCCCTTGTCACATTGTTGAGCATGATGTTGAAAATGGCAGGCTTTGGCAGCTTCCTCCTTTGGAAGGTATCGGCCCGATCGATTGGTATTTTCTATGGGATAAAACTGCGAATCTCACCAATTCCGAATATCTGTTCGTTGAACTTGCAAAGGCAGAAATTGCCAACACACCAATCGAATTACGCGTGCGATAACGATGTCCGTCAATGCACCTCAGTCAGTGCGAGGTGCAAAACACGAAGTTAAATTCCCCCTTGACCGATCATATGTGCACCGGGCAGGTTTTCCCTCCCACACATACAAGTAAGTTCACAAATTTATGTCTCACATCAAAGTTTTTAGCGCTCGCAAGATCATCACAATGGACCCCAACAGGCCGGAAGCTACCCATGTCGCGGTCCGCGACGGGCGAATTTTAGCTGTTGAAAGCGAAGAAGAAGTCGCCAAATGGGGCAATTATGACCTGGATGACCGGTATGGCGAGAAAGTCATCATGCCGGGCTTTGTGGAAGGCCACGCACATGTGATGGCGGGTGCTGTGTGGAAATATGCCTATGCCGGGTTCCACGACCGCATGCGGCCGGACGGCTCTATCGCTAAAGCGATGACCACAATTGACACCGTTCTCGACAGACTCAAAGAAGCCGAGAGCAAGCTTGCGAAGGATGAGCCACTTGTTGGCTGGGGTTTCGATCCAATTTTTCTGGAAGGACGAAGGCTCGACCGCCATCATCTGGATGAGGTTTCTTCAACACGACCAATTGTCGTGATGCACTCTAATTTTCATCTCCTCACGGCCAACACACCGGCATTGCAGATTGCTGGTTATGAGAAAGGCGCGAATGTTGAAGGCGTTGTGCTTGAAGAAGACGGCACCCCTGCAGGTGAGTTGCAGGAAATGGCTGCGATGTTCCCGGTTTTAAGGCGGCTTAAGATCAATTTCGACGAGCTTTCCAGCGACCCGGATGGCGTTCGCGCATATGGAGATGTGGCCCGCCTATGTGGGGTCACCACCGTCACTGACCTTTATGCCGATCTTACTCTGGAGAGTGTGAATTCTTATCTTGATATAACGTCGGAGAAGAATTTCCCCGCACGCCTGGTGCCCGCGCTCAATGCCCTAGGTGGGCCAGCTGAAGACATTGCGCACCTTGCTTTAAATTTGCGCGAAAAAAGCACCGATAAACTGCGCTTAGGCATCGTGAAACTCATGACCGACGGATCCATCCAGGGTTTCACAGCACAGGTCAAGGAACCTTATTATTTTAAGGGCCCCAATAATGGCATCTGGAATATCGCTCCAGAGCAAATGTATAAAACGGTCGCACTGATGCATAAACACGGCCTGCATATGCACATTCATGTGAACGGGGACTTGGCATCGGAAGTTTCTCTTGATGCGCTGGATGAAGCATTATCACGTCACCCACGCGGCGACCATCGCCACACCTTGCAGCATGGGCAAATGATGACCAAAGCGCAGTTTAAGCGTGCCAAGGCGCTGGGGTGTTGCGTGAATTTGTTTGCTAACCACATTTATTATTTTGGTGACAAGCATCGCGATTTAACGCTTGGCCTTGACCGCGCACGACGTATGAATGCATGCGCCGATGCGCTTGATGTTGGAGTTCCACTAGCAATTCATTCAGATGCACCCGTTACCCCGATGGCACCCTTGTTTACCGCATGGGCAGCCGTAAACCGCAGAACAGCCGACGATGATGTTCTGGGTGAACATCAATGCATTAGCGTTGCTGACGCAATGCACGCCATCACTTTGGGCGCGGCCTACACTTTGAAAATGGACGAAGAGATTGGTTCGATTGAATGCGGCAAACGTGCCGATTTTGCGGTCCTCAGCGAAGATCCATTTGAAGTTGACCCACTCGCGTTGAAAGATATTCCCGTGGTTGCGACAGTGCTTGATGGCGATCCTACGTTATGAACCCGTTACCGCTCACAGTCATAAGCGGTTATCTAGGTGCTGGTAAAACGACCACAGTCAATCAAATCCTGGCCGAAGCCGATGGGCGGCGCATTATGGTTCTCGTCAATGATTTCGGTGACATTGCTATCGATGAAGAACTGATCGCAGCACGCGAAGGCGATACTCTTTCGCTCTCGAACGGCTGCGTATGTTGTGCAATTACGGGTGATCTCTTCAAGGCATTTTCTTTGGCGCTAGATCGCGTGCCACAACCCGATCATCTTGTGATTGAGGCAAGTGGCGTCGCTGAACCAAATCGCATCGCGAATTTCGCAAGAGCTGAACCCGATTTACGCCTTGATGCCATTATCACGGTTGTTGACGCCTTAAATATTCGCGCTCATGCGCGCGACCCTATGATCAGTCAGACAATTGAAACACAACTCGCGTCTGCAGGCCTCTTGCTCATCACCAAACACAATTTGTGCAGCGCCGGTGAAATCAACGTACTTGATGGTTGGCTTGCAGAGCACTGGGCGCGTATCCCAATCGCCCGCGCACCGGCCAACCTCGACATTTTGTTGGGCCCCATGCCGAGCGACAATGTTAAGCAAACACATAGCCACAATCACGAAGAACTCTATGAGCGCTGGGCGTTTAAGAGTTCTCAAACCCCCGACCGACACGCTATCTCCGCATTGCTAGATGCTCTTCCAGAAGGCATTTTGCGCCTCAAAGGCATTTGCGTAAGCACTGCAGATGCGTTTGAGTTCCACATTGCAGGTCAGCATCAAAACGTGCAGACAATATCATCGCAATCGGCGTGCGGCTTACGTGTTGTGGCAATTGGCCTTAAAAACACCTTGCCCAAGCAAGAGCTTGAGACACATTTTTCCAAACTTGCAGAGAAGACATTATGACAAAACCACGCATTGCCATCGCTGGATTTCAGCACGAAACCAACACGTTCGCTCCAATGCCGACACGCCTAGTGGATTTTGAGACGCCAGGAGCCTGGCCCGGCCTGACCAAGGGTGAAAATGTCATAAGCGTGTTTTCTGATCTCAACATTCCTATAGGCGGTTTCATTACTGCGGGAACGGATTTCGAATTAGTCCCCATTCTTTGGGCAAATTCCGAACCCAGCGGATACGTGCAGCAGTCGGCTTATGATGCGATCACCAAAATGATATGCGATGGTCTTAAGGCGGCGGGTCCCTTGGACGGCATCTATTTCGACTTGCATGGCGCGATGACCACCGAAGATTTCGAAGATGGGCAAGGTGAATTGCTAAACCGTGTGCGCGCGGAGATGGGCGACGACATTCCAATCGCAGTTTCATTGGATCTGCACGGCAACTTGACCCAAAACTTTGCAGATAAAGCAAGCGTTGTTGCCATCTACCGCACCTATCCCCATGTGGATATGGCAGAAACAGGTGCGCGCACCGCTCAGCTTCTGCAGGAGCGGCTCGAATACGGCAGACCCTTTGCCTATCGTTTTCGGCAACTGGACTATCTCATTCCACTGCAGGCGCAATCCACAATGCGCGAGCCGGGCCGACGCATCTATGCACAATTACCTGGCCTTGAAGCCGACGGCGTGAGCGTGATCGATTTCGCATTCGGCTTTCCACCAGCGGACATTGACCATTGCGGGGCGAGTGTTCTGGCCTATGGAACAGATCAACGTGCTGTAGACACCGCTGTTAACAGCATGATCGAGAGCTTGAACGCAGCTGAGGCAGAGCTTGCCATTCCGTTAGTGCCAGAAGAAGAGGCCGTCGCACGAGCAATCGCACTCTCCGCTACAAGCAGCAAGCCCGTTGTGTTGGCGGATGCGCAAGACAATCCAGGCGCGGGGGCAGTTGGCGATTCCACAGGCATTGCAAAAACACTTATAAAACAAGGCGCGCGCAACGCCATGCTCGGCATGTTGTGGGACCCCGATGCGGCAGCAAAAGCTCACGATGCAGGCGAAGGTGCAGAAATGGATCTCACTATCGGAGGCCTTTACCCAGAGCTCGATTATACACCGCTGAATGTGCGCGTGCGGGTGGAAAAGATTTCAGATGGTGCGTTCACCTTTACCGGCCCCATGTATGGGGGCGCACATGCGAGGCTTGGCAAGATGGCCCGCCTGCTGGTGCTTGATGATAATAGCGGGGTGCGCATTGTTATTGGCTCAGCGCGTTGCCAAAACGCTGATCAAGCGATTTTCACCCATATGGATCTCGATCCCACTAAGGGCGATATTGTTGTTGTGAAAAGTGCAGTACACTTTTTGGCAGACTACGATCCCATCGCTGAAGAAGTGATATTCACTGAAAGTCCAGGGGCAAATCCATGCCAACTCGACACCATTCCTTTCACGCGATTGCGTGAAGGTGTGCGATTGGGGCCCGGCGGCCCAGCCTTCAGGAGATGAAGATGACTGAAATTACCATCCGTTCCTACACACCAGAAGATGAGGCTGACGTCATTGCTGTAGTTAAGCAAATGCAAGCACACGAGATGCAATTCTTCGACCGCATGCGCCCTGTTTCCAACATCGGTCCTCCCTATATCACTGGTCTGATTGCTGAGATTAAAGGTCCGCACGGCCGTTTTCTTGTCGCGGATCATCAGAGCCAAGCAATCGCTTTTGCCACGCTTGATCTGAACAAACAGCGCAAAGACGACCGCTATGAAGTGGATTACACCTACGCTCAGGTTGAAGAGCTGGCGGTGCTTGAACCTTATCGCGGCCAAGGAATTGGCCAGAAATTATTGGCCCATTGCGAGAGACTTGCCCAGGAAGCTGGACACAAATGGTTGCGCATATCACTCATAACCGAAAACCCGCTTGCGTCACGGGCGTACAGCCGCGCCGGATTTGGGCCTCTGTCAACAACCTTGGAAAAAGTCATCGATCGCGATTCTTAAGAATCCTCATAGATGGTGAACGATACCCCTAGCGTTTGCGGAAGCGCACACGGGGTTTACCATTTTTGCGGAATAACCCGACATACCAACCGCCGCGCTTTGTGACTTTGCCGCAGCGTTTCTTTTTTCCAAGCCAGTAATTTAGGGTGACGCAGAGTTTGTTTCCCACAACGCGCCACTTGCCAGACATGGAAATCGCGCCATATTTCGCAGTTAGTGCACCATTTCGTTTAACCAGAACAGTAACGTCATGCTTATCTTTCCAGACTGTAAAAAAACTTCCCGGAAACAATGCCTTGATCTGCGCTTCTCTGAGCGACATGGAATGGGCGTTTGCTGAAAAAGCCATACATAGGGCGATACTCATAAGGAAACCCAATAGACCAGGCCGCCAGCGCGCCTTGAAATTTATTAAACTATTAATCAAAACTTCGAATTCTCGAAAATGAGTAACACAATTGCTAGACTTGCAAGATAAGTCTAAACGCAACGCAAATGAACAAGCAATTCAACTTTGCACGCTTGAGATAAGCAAGATTTGAGTTGACGAATGGCTGCTATGCATCCAATTGTTCTTGCAATTAGAGCGCTTCATATGAGGCAACGTTAATGACCATCCAGAGTTGGGGACCGTCATGAGAAGTAAGTTATTGATTTTGCTGGGCCTTGCGGTTGTATTTTCATTTGGGCAGGTGGCACCACCTGTGGACGCGGCAACCGGAAAAGCTAAGACTAAGTATAATTTTTCCGCGACAAAAGTGGAAAAAACGAAGAAAAAGAAGGTCAAAAAGAAGGAGCAACAACGCCGGCGCACGACCAGGCGCGCACAGCGCTCGAGCTCTAGCGGCTTTTTTGCTGGACTGTTTTCCTCATCAGGCAACCGTGTTCGCGCTGGGCGCTATCGCGGAAAACAGGTCGTCAGCTATAAAACTAAAGAAAAGCCTGGCACGATCGTCATTTCGACATCCAAGCGGAAATTATTTCTTGTGATGTCAAATGGTAAAGCCATGCAATATGGTATTGGTGTTGGCCGATCAGGTTTCACGTGGCGCGGCACGCAGCGCATTTCACGCAAGGCACAATGGCCTGCATGGCATCCGCCAGCTGAAATGATTGCACGCGAAAAACGCCTTTATGGCCGCACTTTACCAGCCCGCATGGAAGGCGGACCAAATAACCCGCTGGGCGCACGTGCACTTTATCTTGGAAATACCCTATACCGTATCCATGGAACCAACGCGCCTCATACAATCGGCTCGGCGGTCTCTTCTGGATGTATCCGGTTGGTGAATTCTGAGGTGATTGACCTTTATAACCGTGTGCGCGTCGGTGCCAAAGTTGTGGTTCGCTAACGACAATACACCTGTAATGTGACTTCAGGTCATTATGCAATTTCACCCCATCCAGCACTGCTGGGTGGGGTTTTCTTTTGCAGGCGACTCGCTTGAAAATCTGCTAAGAGGGCGTTTTCGGAGGCACATAGGATATGGCTTGGCTAAAAGGCATTTTCGGATCATCTGACGAGGCATCAGATGCGCAGCGTTCAGAACCGTCTGCACCACCTCTGACAGCACCGCCAGAGCAAAGTGACACTCAAAGTGGTGATATCCCAAATCTCCATGAGCGCGAAGTTTACGCTGCCCGGGATGCCTATTGGGACACAATTGGCGCAAGCGATCCGGATGTTCTGACCTATGTCATAAACCCAATGTTTCAGGGTGCACCCGCCTGGCCAAATGTGCGCCAGACCTACCGCCTTGTTCGCACCGAAAACACGCTTATCATCGCCTCTGATGGACTGAGCGACCCCTACCCTGATGAAGAAAAGAATGCCGAGCACTGTGGTTTCGGCATGGAAGTGTTCATTGAAATTCCGGGGCTTCAATCTGTCCCCCAAGAGCGCATTCGGCAAAGTTGGGCGTTCGCCGCAGTAGAAATGTTTGCCCAAAACGTTGCAAATTTTGGCGGCATCATTCCTCAATTAACCTCACAAGCTATTTTATCCATGGAGCTTCCGCTTCGGCGTGCACCAAAAGGCTGGATGAAAGAAAATGGTGGCCTAGGGGCGCTCATTGGTATGCCGGTTGATGCACGCAGCACTGAAATTTCTGGCATTGAACCCACACCCATTCTTGTTGTTCCCCTCACCCTGTTGCGCCCAAGCGAAGTCGATGAATGCGGTGAAAGGGGTGCGCAAGCACGCGAAGAAATTGCACAAAAGCTAATTGCCAACGGTTCCGGCCATCTTACGGATGTTGCCCGAGAGCGTGTTTTTTAGGCGCCTTAGAGGACCCGGCGCAGCATTCCAACAACCGACAGCCTTGCGGTAACCATGCTGATAAAAGTCGCAATAATTGGCACCAACAAAAACAGTGCATAATTTTGATATGAGAGAGCTTGTGGGCCATAAATGAGCTGACGGCTCGCCTGCACCAACCCGGTAGTCGTGTCCGTTGTGCCGGCAAGATTGGTCAATGCAAACGTGGCAACGCCCGCAATCATACCAATCAACCCACCGCGCAATCCCAGTCTTAGAAAGTAGCGCTGAACTTCGTAGGCTATGAACCGGTCACGCGCACCGGCCAGATGTAGAACTTCAATGGTATCGCGATTTGCATCCATTGCAGCGCGTGTCGCAAAAACAACCAGCGCAACTGCTGCCAGCGCAACCAAGGCCAAAATTCCAAACGCCGCCAAACTCATAGTATCAGCTGTTCGCGTAATCTGGTCTTGCCATTGGCGATGGGTATCCAAACTGGCACCCGGCAAATCATTTTCAACCTTTATGGCCAATGCTTGCAGGTCCGGTGGGGATTTTGGATCAATTTCAACAGCAATCAACCTGGGGATTGGAAGCTCTGCCAATATTTGGCCAGATCCCAACCAAGGTTCGAGCAAATCTTCAGCCGTCGAAGCATCCAAAACTTTGACCGCCGCTACACCAGGAAAGGCGCGCAACAAGGTTGCACCCTTGGTAAGAGTTTCAGCCATGTCGGCGCCTTCAGAGGGTCGAATTTGCACCGTTACTTCGCTCGAGATATCCGAAGTCCATACATCGATCGACTTGTTGATATAGATGAGCGCTCCCAGGGCGAGACAAGCGAGATAGCACATAATGCTCATGCTTGCGGTGAGCATGCGGCCTGACAGCCCCCGGTCGGGCATGATGCGGTTAAACATACGTGCCCGTTTTCGCGCAGCGCGGCTGGAACGGGCCGTCATCTCTTGCGCCCCTTAACCACTCGCAAATGACCGGAATCAAGAGAGAGTTTTGGCGCTCCATAATGTTCCATGAGTGCGTTATCGTGGGTTGCCAGCACTACCGTCGTGCCGATCCGGTTTAACTCAACAAACAGTTTCAGCAGCCGCCTGCCTATCGCTGCGTCCACATTACCCGTCGGCTCATCTGCAAGAAGAAGTTGCGGCTTTGCAATAACCGCTCTGGCGATGGCTGCGCGTTGTTTTTCACCACCTGAAAGCACCGGCGGGAAAGCATCGGCACGCTTGCCAAGCCCCACCCATTCAAGCAATTCCATCACATCATCCCCATAAGATGAAGCGCGCTGCTTTTGTACTTTCAGAGGCAGCGCAACATTTTCAAACGTTGTGAGGTGATCGAGTAAGCGGAAATCTTGAAACACGACCCCGATACGCTGGCGCATCGGCGGCAGTTCCCGCCGCTTGATGGTGGCCAAGTCTTTGCCGAATATTTGCGCCGTACCACGGCTAGGTTTCAACGCCAAAAACATCAACCGCATAAGCGATGTCTTACCAGCCCCCGACGGACCAGTGAGAAAATGAAATGACCCCGGTTCCAGTTCAAACGAGACGTCGCGCAGCACCTCTGGCCCCATGCCGTAGCGAAGACCGACATTTTCAAATCGCACCACGAACAAACCACTCCCGAAAATTTCTAAAGCCGCACGTATCTGTGCCCGATTTACCGCTCATTAACCTTAATAATGGTTAATGAATCACAACTTAGCCGGGGTTCGTGACCACAAATTGTTCACGCTCGGGCTTCGCTGGTAAATCCGAATCACCTGGGACCCTGACGCGGATGATAATCACCTGTCCAAACTGTGCAATGCACTATGATGTGCCGAAAGCTTTTTTGCCGCCCGAAGGCGAAGAAATCGAATGCCCCGGGTGCAAGACAGCATGGCAATACAAGCAAAATCAAGCGCTGCAAATTGCTGCAACATCACCACAACGCCGCCTGCCCCCGCCTGCTCCATTGAAAAGCCCACGGACTGACAGCGAGCGGGCATCCAAATTTACGCGCACTGAAACTAAGGAAAAAGAACCAGTTCCCGAGATTGACGTTAAGGCCGAGGCCAAACGCCTCATGCTCAAAGCCCAACGCGCGCGGCGCAGATTTGAATCTGAACAACAACAGCGCGCGGCAACCTTTCGCGGATGGTGCGCCTATGCAGCATGCATGACAGGTTTAGTTGTTGCCGCCGTAATGTTTCCAAATCACGTGACACGTGCGTTGCCCGGTTCAATCGAGCTTTACGAGAAAGTCGGCCTTGATGCGGGGCACTCTGGATTAGGTTTGGAAAAGATCACAACAACGAGCGTGCTCAACGGTGGAACGTTGATTATTACGGTTAAAGGACATGTGGTGAACAACACCACTTTCATGCGTAATATTCCTCCTATCGAACTATCGTTGAAAAGACCTGATGGCACGGCTGTTCACGCTTGGAAGGTGAAAGCTGAAAAGAAAGATTTGCCGGCTAAGGGCTCTTTCAGTTTCACAACTCGCTTAGCGGCTCCGCCTCAGACAGACGGCAAAGTTGAAATTCGTTTTGCAGCACGCGATGAAATCAGCTAATCCTGAAGAC
Source organism: Hyphomicrobiales bacterium (assembly GCA_051010095.1). Classification (GTDB taxonomy): domain Bacteria; phylum Pseudomonadota; class Alphaproteobacteria; order Rhizobiales; family CAJQND01; genus CAJQND01. The sequence goes on along the minus strand of JBPCVX010000129.1, from coordinate 2,584 downwards.
GTCACTTCAATTGGGTTCACACTATGTCATCTGATGTCCGCCAAATCGCTGGCCACACCATTCGCGTGCTCTTTAGCGAAGAAGATATCGCCAAGCGGGTTGCAGAAATTGCTGCTAAGATTGCCAACGAAGATCTGAACCGTTTGCTGGTTATCCCTATTTTGAAGGGTAGCTTTGTGTTTGCGGCAGATTTGTTGCGCGCGCTGCATCGCGAAGGTCTGATGTTGGAAGTCGATTTCATGACTTTGTCCAGCTATGGCGAAGGCACTGCTTCATCTGGGGAAGTTCGTATTTTGCGCGACATTGAAGCGGATGTGAAAGACCGTGCAGTGATCTTGATTGACGACATCCTGGAATCTGGACGCACCATTGCATTTGCCAAAGATCTCATTATGGCGCGCGGGGCATCCATGGTGAGAACATGCGTATTCCTCGACAAACCGGCAAATCGCGAAGTTGGCCTGGACCCAGATTATGTGGGCGTATCTTGCCCAGATTTGTTTGTGGTTGGGTATGGCATGGATATGGGGCACGCTTTTCGTGAGTTGCCTTATGTGGGTGTGGTGGAGACTGACTAATTTCAGATGGCCGCAAAAGTGGTGGCAGTGTTGCCATTGCTGGAGGGTTTGCGCACTGGTTTTGGTGGCACACGAAGTTGCCTACACATCGCAGAACTTTTTCGTTTCACGCGGCGTGCATGCTTTGCGTGGCCTTGATGGGCCTGTGGAGATTTTTAGCTTGGCATAAGTTCAACATCACGAATTGACTCTTTTCTCCATATCGCCCACGATTTCTCGATTATTGGTTTTAGAGGCAGGTTGCACCGTCATGCATTTGTGATGTTTGCCTTCTAACCGGAGAAAATATTTTTACGGGAGGGTTAAACTATGAAATTATAATCACTATTTTTCGCATCCACAATTGCCGCGACAACCTTACTGTCCGGCGCTGCATCTGCTGCAACGGAAATTCAATGGTGGCACGCGTTTACCGGCCGGTTGGGCGAGCTTCTGAACGAGCAAGTTGAAAAGTTCAATGCCTCTCAAAGTGACTACAAAGTAGTCGCCAGTCACAAAGGCAATTATTCCGAAACCCTCAACGCTGGCATTGCCGCGTTCCGTGCAGGCGAACAACCCCATATTTTGATGGTGTTTGAAGTCGGAACCGCAACGATGATGTCTGCCACACGCCATCAAGCCGGTTTATGAAGTGATGACCGAAGGCGGCGCAAAGTTCGATCCAGATGGTTATCTGGGTCCGGTAAAAGGTTATTACACCACCACTGATGGCAAAATGCTGTCGCTGCCGTATAACTCTTCTACGCCGGTTCTTTATGTAAACAAAGATGCCTTGAAAGAGGCAGGCCTAGACCCAGCGATGGATCTTTCTACATGGGAAAACGTCGGTGAAGCGCTGGACAAGTTAAAGGCTGCTGGCCACAAATGCCCACTCACTACCGCGTGGCAAAGTTGGGTGCATTTGGAGAACCTGTCAGCCTGGCACAACGCGGCCTTTGCATCGGAAGAAAATGGTTTTGCCGGCCTCAACACCAAACTTACTTTGAACGGGCCGTTGCAGGTGAAGCACATCCAAACCATGGGTGATTGGGCAAAAGATGGTAAGTTTATTTATGCTGGTCGCCGCAATGAGGGCGGCGCTAACTTCCGCGGTGGTGAATGCGCCTTCTTTACTGAATCATCTGCTGGATATGCCGGTGTAAAAAAAGAAGCCAAATTCGAATTTGAAATCCGTCCCCTACCTTACTGGTCTGACGCTGAGGGTGCCCCGCAGAATACCATCATCGGTGGTTCATCGCTGTGGGTGATGGCCGGCAAGACCCCTGAGGAATACAAAGGTGTGGGCGAGTTTATGGCGTTTCTCTCCTCCACCGACATTCAAGCGAAATGGCACCAGGATACTGGTTATTTGCCCATCACTATTGCAGCCGCCGAGAAGACCAAGGCAGATGGTTTTTACGAGAAAAACCCGGGCACGGATATTGCCATTAAGCAAATGACCGGCAAGGCACCAACTGCTGAGTCCAAGGGGCTTCGTTTGGGCAGTTTCGATCAAATTCGCGGCATTATCGATGAAGAACTTGAAGGAGTATGGGCTGGCAAGAAGTCCGCTCAGGAAGCTTTGGACAGTGCCGCAAAACGCGGTGATCAATTGCTACGCCGTTTTGAGAGCGCTAACAAATAAACATGTGATTTGATGGCGGGAGCCTGCCTCCCGCCACTTGTATTTCTAAATGGAAAAACGCGTCACCTTTAAGGGCTGGATGATCCCCCTGTTGCTCATCGCACCACAGGTCATCATTACGGCTGTGTTTTTCTTCTGGCCCGCAGGCCAAGCGGTTTATCAGTCAGCGTTTATTCCTGACCCTTTCGGCTTAAAGTCACAATTCGTTGGGTTCGGGAATTTCGAATTTCTGCTCACAGACCCCTATTATCTGGCTTCATTTACAACCACCGCAATATTCACCTCCCTTGTCACTGTGGTTTCGATGGGTTTCGCCTTGTGGCTGGCGGTTATGGCAGACCGCATTATTAAAGGCGCCACCACCTACCGCACACTGCTCATT
>JBPCVX010000128.1:0-7444 GCA_051010095.1 Hyphomicrobiales bacterium | reverse complement strand
CCATAGGGGTGGGTGCGGTTTCTGTACTGGTTTGGGTACCGAAGTAGAAGTTGGAAACTGCCAAAACTCGCCATTGTGCTCGTAGTCACCTTCCCACAAGGCAAGCAAGGCAGGCAGCATCTCCTGCATATAGCGCCATGCATCGGATTGCTTAAGACCAGGATGCATGCGGTCAAACTCGCGCTGATAAGCACCTGAACCAATGCCAAACTCGAGCCGGCCACCGCTGATTAAATCCAGAAACGCTGCCTCGCCGGCCAGATTTATCGGATGCCAGTAGGCCGCAACAGCAACAGCAGTGCCAAGGCGGATTTTATCTGTCTCACCAGCCCACCAAGTGAGTATCTGAAACGGGTTGGGTGCAATCGTCATCTCAAGAGCATGGTGTTCAGCTGCCCAGGCAATATCGAAACCGCCCTCTTCTGCCATTTGCACCATTTCCAGAGTATGACGCTGCACAGCATCCATGCTCCAGCTGTCATCCATGCGTTCCAGATTGATTGCCAATTGAAATTTCATTGATCTGTTCCCTTTACTCAGCGCATCACAAACGGATTGGCCATTGGCTCATCAGAAGTGTTCATCCATATTGTTTTGGGACGGGTGTAATCATACATGGCCTGGAAACCGCTCTCGCGCCCATATCCAGAGCCCTTGACGCCACCAAATTCAGCAATTGGAGATACCGCACGATAGGTGTTCACCCATACGATGCCCGCCCGTACTGCATTGGCTACCCGCAGCGAGCGTGCACTGGATGCCGTAAAAATACCTGCAGCCAGCCCATGCACAGTGTCGTTGGCAAGGGCGATTACTTCTTCTTCGGTCTTAAAACGCTGCACGCATAGCACCGGGCCAAAAAGCTCCGTGTCGACAATCCGCAAATCCTGGCTGGGGCATGAGATAATTGTTGGCTCATAGAACAGTCCTTTAGCTCCATCCGGCTGCCTTCCGCCAGTAAGCACTTCGCCTCCTTCACTTTCCGCGTGAGCCACCTCGCGCTTGATATGCTCAAGCTGACCTGTGGTGCATAAAGGACCCATCTGGGTTTCATCCGCCAATGGGTCGCCAATGCGAATTTGCTTTGCCTGCTGCACCATTCGTTCCAGAAACGCGTCGGCGATACTTTCATGCAGATACAGCCTGGACCCGGCCACACAGCTTTGCCCAGTTGCCCCAAAAATACCAGCGATCGAGCCATTTACCGCGCTTTCAATATTGGCATCGTCAAAAACAATAAAGGGCGACTTCCCGCCAAGTTCGAGTGAGACTTCAGCGAAATTTTCTTTTGAGTTATCCAACACATGGCGCGCGGCATTTGGCCCGCCGGTAAACGATATGTGGGCAACCAACGGGTGCGAAGTAAGTGCCTTGCCACACGGATCGCCATGGCCGCTTACAATATTCACCACACCAGGAGGGAAGCCTGCCTGTTCTATGAGCCGGCCAAACTCCAGCATGGCAGCGGAGGCATGTTCGGAGGCTTTAAGTACCACCGTATTGCCTGCTGCGAGAGCGGGTCCAACCTTCACCGCCACCAAAAAGAGCTGCGAGTTCCACGGAACCACGGCAGCCACAACACCCAAGGGCTCGCGCTTGGTGAAAACAAACATGTCTGGTTTGTCAATCGGCAGTGTTTCACCGCTAATTTTGTCGGCGCATCCAGCGTAAAATTGAAAGAATTCGGCGATATATTTTGCCTGCCAACGGGTTTCCTTCAGCATCTTGCCGGTATCAATGGATTCAGTGCGACCGAGTTCTTCTGATTTTTCAGCAAGCAGTTCGGCGAGTTTACGCAGGCATTTGCCACGCTCTGTCGGTGTCATGGACGCCCAGGGGCCTTCGCTGAAAGCCCGGTGGGCCGCCTTCACCGCGCGATCGACATCTTCTGCGGTGGCTTCTGGCACACGTGACCATACTTCACCATTGGCCGGATTTACGCTTTCGAACAACCTGCCATCGGAGGCACCAACCCATTCCCCATCAATGAGCATCTTATATATTTGGGTTTCCGCCACGATCATTTCCTCCCGCGTGTTCTTTAGAATATATTCGTATGGGTTCTAATCCATGCATGTGCGATTTTTCGCCATTTTGTGTCGAAAAGTACTAATTGCGTTGCCTGCACCCACCTTTACCCTTCTCATTTGGGAGATCATTACATGACTGATAAAAAACGGGTAATCGGAGATCCAATCACCATCGGCGGGCGCACTCTATCCTTGTCGCAGGCAATACGTGCTGGTGATTTTGTGTTTCTTACCGGCCAAATTCCCATGCACGAAGGCGCGCCAATGACGACCGGCACGGTGGAAGAGCAAACCCGCGCGGTATTGGAGGACATTACAGAAACGCTCTCGTTGGCGGGGTGTGGTTTGAACGATGTGGTGAAGGCGATGGTGTGGTTACGCGAGCGCGCGGACTTTCCAGGCTTCAATGAAGTCTATGGCGAGTATTTCCCAGATGAACCTCCGGCCCGGTCTGCTGTCGTGAGCGAATTGCTTGTGGACGTGCGGGTCGAGGTTGAAGTGGTGGCGTACAGTCCGCAAGGCAAAGATTGATGAACGCACACACTTCTGATGGCACCATGTTTGACGTCCACGCGGAACAGGATAACCCATGTGTGGTGCTCATCCACGGCCTTGGCCTAAACCAAGATGTCTGGCGATGGCAGCTTGATGCCCTGAAACCGCATTATTGCGTGTTGACTTATGATCTCTATGGCCATGGCAACAGCGCAAACCCGACTGCGATCCCCTCGCTTTCCCTGTTCTCAGAGCAGCTCGCCGGCGTAATGGACCATTGCGGCGTTCGCGATGCTGCGATTATCGGATTTTCCCTCGGCGGCATGATTGCCCGGCGCTTTGCTCAAGATATGCCTGAACGCGTAACCGCACTTGGCATTCTAAATTCTCCACATAAACGCACACCCGAGGCCCAGGCAGCCATTCTTAAACGCGTGGAACAAGCACGTGAAGAAGGGACGGGCGCAACGGTGGAGGCTGCACTTGAGCGCTGGTTCACGGCACCGTTCAGAGCTGCTAACCCAGATATGATGGCATTGGTGCGAACCTGGGTGCTCGCAAATGACAAGGCCGTTTATCACACTATTTATCAAGTGCTCGCAGATGGAATAGATGAGATTGTTGCACCCAATCCCCCAATATCATGCCCTTCATTCGTTCTCACCGGCGATGAAGATTATGGCAATGGGCCAGAAATGAGCGCAGCAATTGCTGCAGATATTGCCGGTGCCGAGTGTTGCATTCTCAAAGGTTTGCGCCATATGGCACTCGCTGAAAACCCAGCTGCGGTAAATGTGCCCCTTCTTGCGTTTCTTAAACGCACATTGTGAGCGTGGTTTTTGTCAGAGTCTCTGAGAAACAAAGTTGGTGCACCTAATATAGCGCACAGAAATTCTGCAAAACGGCGCTCCTCTCGCTTGCACGTGTTAGTGGGCAGCACCCGCGTATAAGCGCGGGCGCTACCCACAAAACAATCACCTGAGCTTGAGGGCCATGGTTACGCACACAACTTCTGCGCAAAACTATCCACGTAAACGATGGTGAAGAATGATGGGAACGGCAAGTTCCTCCTCATCACTGAGATGCCGCTCTAGCAGCCTTTCAATCGTTTCGATCGCACCATGTAAATCACCTGCTTCGTCTCGTGCCTGACGCTCTTCGAGATCAAGCAGTTTGATTGTACGGTTGGCCGTTTTGGTGAAACCATCTAATACGGCGTCCAACACTTCATGGTCCTTTTCAAGGATTTCCAGGCCAGCATCGAACCGGGAATCCGCGTTTGAAAGTTCGGGGAAGTAACTACGGTCCTCCCAGGCATGATGCCCATGAAGGGTTCTGACAAGCGCGTTACCATAGCGCGCCAGCCGTCCGGCGAAATCTTCGGGGGCACTTGACCTATCGATGAACCGTTCTGTTTCAACGCGAGTAGCCTCTCCCAAATCGCGAAACATTTGGTGCGCACTCATCCATTGTCGGGTTTTATCCTTAAAACCTGGATGCGACTCCCAACTATCGCGTGGATAGTGGTTTAGGAGAATTTGCAATTCATTCGGCATATCAGATTGGCGAATATCATAGGTGCTTTGCATGTCGCACTCCTTTCCACACATATATCGTGCGGAAAGCGTCGATTTACGACATCTCCAAACGCAACGCAGCTATGCATTTGGGATAATAAAAACTCATTTTATTGACGTTTAGAGGCGACACAAGAACATGACGAAACCGGTTTCACAAGCTTGATGCATTCAAGCTTGTGAAAACCGTGGACCAGCATAATCAGGCAAATAGTTGATGAGTATTCCAGCGCCGCGTGTCAGCCCGTCGCTCGCCCAGCAGACTTAAAAGTTATTTGAGATCTTCCTGGATTTTGACAAAGGATGCCTTGCAATCTGGCTGCAACACTTCCAGGTTTTTTTTCAAACAGCTTTGGATGCGGCCACCGCCAACCACCACGCCGTCACAATGCTCGTCAATGTCGGCATAGCATTTATCGATGATGTGATTCATCGCCGACAAGATAATGTAAAGCTGAACCAAACCGGCCTCAAATGCATCCTCGCACCCTTCCGAGAGTTTGTCGTTGTGCGCCAACAAACAACCGGCATAGCGTGCGCGTCCTGGAGTTACAGAGCTGCAGTATTTTTTCAATTCTTGTCCGCACTGCGAACGAATAGTCTCTGCTACCGATTGTTCCGCCACCGAGGGTGATGAATGAATGATCGAAAAGACGAAAAGAGCCAACAAACCAAAGAGTGTATTCTGCGTTGCTTTAAACATATTTATTCGCTTTCCAATTTCAGATGATGGCCCCGGTTGACCTGAGTGAGTTGTGCACGCAAGAAGAAAGTACCTTTCCCCTCGTTCCTAAAACTATGCACCTGAACAATAGTACCAATATCCTTGCGTCAGCGCAGAATTCGTCCATGTCCAACAGAGAGACGGATCAGGCGCCAGAGGCGGCGTGTTGGCAGCAACCACTATGACTGCACCCATCGTCACGCCAAAGGCAACTGCTCCCCAGCGCGCACCTCTCCAACCGTAAGGGCGCGTTCTAACGTTTACGTTCACGTTGCGATTAACATTCCTGTTCACGTTTTTATTCACGTTCCGATTGACGTTCTTTTTGGTGTTCCTGTTAACGTTCTTATTGACCTTCTTGCCAGCATTACGATTCACATTTCGATTTGCCCTACCGCCACCATGCGGTCGCGCACCGCGACTGCGGGCACTGCCTCCCCCGCGTCGCCCGACAAGATGTATGTCTTCAAAATTATAATCGGTTACGCTGAGCGGAATTTTGCCCATGGAATTATTTACAGGATTTGCGCCAACAGAAGTGGCCGCAAAAACGCCATATACCAATACCGACGCAAATATAGACGAAGGAATTTTAAATCTTTCCACAGCCATGCTGAGCGCTCCTATTTTACTATGTAATTACTCTAATTAAGGTGATTTTTATCACACTATACTTACATTTTGTAGAGCTCATAAATCAATACATTTTATGAATTGACTGTTTTGCAATTGAAAAAATTCAGAAGTATTTCCCCGCACGAACACACTAAATACTGAAATAAATCGGCCCAGGTCCGTTACAGAGCCGCGAAATTGGGTTCTAAAACCCTATTTCACCTGGAACTGGATGAAGACAATCACTATCATTTCACCATTGCGTTGCGCTGGGAGCATGATCGCCATGAACACTAAACCTTTCAAAAAAAGCATTCTGAGCCTCGTGGTGTTGATCCTATTCGCCACCCAGTCAGCGATTGCACAGGAGAAACCCAACATACTTCTCATCTTTATGGACAATTTTGGCTGGGGAGAACCTGGGTTTAATGGCGGTGGAATTGTGCGCGGAGCATCAACCCCAGAGCTTGATGCGCTTGCAGCTGAGGGATTGCGCCTGACCAATTTCAATGTCGAGGTACAATGCACGCCATCTCGCTCGGCGATCATGACCGGCCGTTACGCTGTACGCAGCGGCAATGGTACAGTGCCACTGGGCGAAGGCGTTTACGGCCTTGTTCAATGGGAAGTAACAATGGCGGAAATGCTTTCGGCTGCAGGCTATGCAACCGGCATGTTTGGTAAGTGGCATCTTGGCCGAACTGAAGGGCGTTTTCCCACTGATCAAGGGTTTGATGAATGGTATGGCGTACCAAATTCCACTGATGAGGCCACATATTCCTCATTGCCCGATTTTGTAAAGAGCGGCTTGTCGGAAACCTATGTCTTGGATGCCAAAAAGGGGAAACCACCGCAGAAAGTGAGACCATACCGCCTAGATTACCGCCCTCTAATTGACCGGGATCTGACGGACCGCGCAGTCAACTTTATGAAGCGCAATGCGGCGGATAACACACCGTTCTTTGTTTATCTGCCTTATACAGCGACGCATTTTCCAACGCTCCCGCATCCTGACTTTGTGGGCAAATCTGGTAAAGGGCCTTGGGGCGACCTTCTGATGCAAGTTGATGCGTACGTTGGCGAGTTGGTGAAGACTGTCGACCAGCTCGGGATTGCAGACAACACCATAATCATTTTTACCGCCGACAATGGGCCAGAAGCGCTTAGTTCGGGAGAAACCAGCTTGACGGTAGAAACGGCGATGCATGGTTCAGCAGGACCGTGGCGTTCAACTCTGTTCACCGGCTATGAAGGCGCACTTAGAGTCCCGTTTGCAATGCGCTGGCCTAGCAAAATCAAGGCTGGCAGGGTCAGCGACGCGATTGTCCACGAAATGGACCTATTCCCAACTTTGGCGCGGATTGCGGGCGGTAAAGTTCCAACTGACCGGTTCATTGATGGGATAGACATGTCAAAATTTTTGCTGGGAGATACGCCAGAATCGGGCCGCGATGGATTCGTTGTTTACATGGGTAATGACATTTTTGGCGTAAAATGGAGAGACTGGAAGCTCCACTTTAAAGAGCAAACAGGATGGAATGGGGTGTTGCGCACGTACACCATGCCGAGGGTCTATAATCTCATTAGCGACCCACAGGAACGAGATAATGTTTTGTTTCCTCACACCTGGGTGCCCAAAGCAGCACTGCCCCAACTTGAAGAACACGTGAAATCATTGAAAAAATTTCCCCCTGTTCCAACCGGCGCATCTGACCCCTACAAGCCACAAAACTAAACGTCGGTGAATCCATCATTCTAAGCAAAAATCGTAGATTTGCAGGTCAATGTTTGGATTGACATTCCATAAGGCACCCACCCTTTACCTTGGCACCAAATTTATTACCATCACTTTGGGTTACAAATTACGGGTAAGAGGTTATATCATGTAGATAGATCAATCATCCGGCTTCAGCCATAACATCCCAACCACATGAGTGTTGGTCTGGTGAGGCAGCGCCGGTCGCACATCTATTCGCATCAAACAATAACAGGGAACTATAATG
>JBPCVX010000127.1:0-2679 GCA_051010095.1 Hyphomicrobiales bacterium | reverse complement strand
GGGCGTCAGATCGTGATTTTTCCTGAAGGCACCCGGCGGGCGGCTGGCGCTGAGCCAGATTATAAAGCCGGCTTGCCAGCACTTTATTCCGGCCTGGATATTCCCTGTGTTCCGGTGGCATTGAATTCAGGTGTGTTCTGGCCGCGGCGGAAGTTTATGAAATATCCCGGAACAATTGTTCTTGAAGTTTTAGAGCCAATTCCACCAGGTTTGAGGCGCAATGAGTTTAATGAGGAGGTTCAACGCCGCATTGAAGAAGCAAGCAACAGACTGCTGGTTGAGGCAGGATGGAAAGGGTCTTAAGGTCCCGGTCGTTTAACTCAATTTTGCTTTTCGTAGGTCACAAGCTGGGCGGCTTCTGGCGATTCTGGTGGCACAGCCATGGGCCGAACCGCACCGGGTAGAACCTCCACGTCGTAGAGCTCGCCGATTTTTCCATCGATGCGGAACCAGTCGACACAGGTGCCTGATTCCAGGTCAATAATCTGGATACCGCACCAAGGTTCAGAATCGGTGTCTTGAAGGCGCTGATCGAGTTCCAGTCCTTCAAATCTTTTGTAGCGCGGCTTTGATAATCCGACGAAGGCAAAGTTGCCATAGAAACTCAAGCCCCGCAGGAAGCCTGGACAAAACACTTTGGGTTCAAATGTTCCAGCGCCTTTTTTGTCGATGTTTATGACGCCAAGTTCGCCGGTGCCGGAATTGAGCAACCACAATTCGCCATTATGAATGCGCGGCGAATGCGGCATTGAAAGGCCGGTGCATATAATCTCGTTAGTCTCGACATCGATAACGATGCCGCCATCTGCGCGGCGGTCGCGCCAGCCATCAATTGTGTCAGATCGCGAAACGGCTGTTGCATATTTGGGTTTTCCATTTTCCATGGCGAGTCCATTGAGATGGCAACGATCCTCATCAACGATTGCTGAGACGAAAGGAGGCTTCCAAATCACCTCAAAACTGTGGCGGGTTGCTGTTGTGGACAGGCAATTAAAGCGCGTGTTTACAAATATCGGTCGACCGTTCTCATCAATGCCGACATCATGGGCATCAAGGCCCCCAGTAACATGAACCGTGCGTGGAACATAGCACACATCAAATGCGTGATTGATCTGCTGGTCTGGTTCAAGAATGTTCTCAAAACGCATCAGCTGAAAACCTGCTGTCAGCGTGAGGGTGTCATTACCATCAAGACAAAGGCCCATGGGTTTGGGTAAGCCGGTTTGGTGAACACTGACGCCGCCCTGACCATTACGACCAACGAAATAAAGCAGCCCTGACTGGTAAGAAGTGAAGGCGAATGATAAGTTGAGACCGTGCAGCCTGTTCAACAATCCACCAGACACGGAGTATTCGACATCTGAGGGCTGTCCTTCTTGACCTTCTTGCTCTTGCAGGTCTTGCCCGGTGTCGCTTGTTTGAGGTTCGGTTTCTTCAAGTGGCTTGTCTTCGCTCACATCAAGTTTCCTGATTTAAGTAAGTGTTAAAAAGTTGAATGTTTTCTAGCGTTAACTGCGGGAAAATGCGAGCGCAATCGACGAACGTTGGTGAACTCTAATGCTCAAAAAAGCCCAAGAAACTTTGGATTGTCTCTTCTGGGCGCTCTTCAGGGATGTAGTGTCCGCAATCAAAACGCTCTCCTGTGACGTGGTGTGCCCTTAATTTCCATAAAGTGGGCGCGTCGAAACAGCGCTCGATCACTCCGCGTTTACCCCAGATTACATGCATTGGGCACGAGAGTTTTTTATCCCCGTCCGCATCATCATGGATAAGATCTATGCTGGCCGCTGCGCGGTAGTCATTGCACATGGCGTGAACCGTATCAGGGTCGGACAGACATCTGAGATATTCGCGCTGTGCGTCTTCATGAAAATGATCGTAACTGCGTAAAGGCGTTTTTCCACCGATGCTCATGGAGCGCAAAAAATAGGCCTCTGGGTTGGCAAGGATCATTTTTTCAGGAAGCGGGGCGGGTTGAATGAGAAAGAACCAATGCCAATAGGCGCGCGCGAATGCCATATCCGTGCGCGCATACATTTCGCGGGTGGGTGCAATATCGAGGACGCACAGACGCTCAACCTGTTGCGGCCAGTCTGCCGCCATGCGGTGTGCGACACGTCCGCCCCGGTCGTGACCGGCCACTTGAAATCTGTCATGACCAAGGTTTGCCATAACCTCAACAAGATCGTGCGCCATTTCGCGTTTGGAATAGGTGGAGCAGTCATCGGCAGTTGCTGGTTTGGAGCTTTCCCCATACCCACGCAAGTCAGGCATGATCAATGTGAAGTGCTTCGCTAATGCGGGCGCAACTTTATGCCAGATGGTTTTGGTTTGTGGGTAACCGTGGACCAGCAAAAGGGGTGGCCCATCGCCACCAGTCCGTACCGCGATCTCTGCGCCAGACGTTTTGACGCGCAGTGCTTCGAAGCCATCCAGCAGACCCATCTTATTCGCCTTTGAAGTCTGGTTTACGCTTTTCGATGAAGGCATTCATGCCTTCCTGTTTATCATCTGAAGCAAACAAAAGTTGAAACGCTTTGCGCTCTAGCGTCAGACCAGCGTTGAGTGAGACGTCTTCAGCCATATTCACCGCTTCCTTGGCACTTTGCACAGCAAGCGGCGGCAATCTGGAGATGCGGCGCGCTGTCTTCAAGGCCTGCTCATAGGTCTCTTCGTCGG
>JBPCVX010000126.1:0-12493 GCA_051010095.1 Hyphomicrobiales bacterium | reverse complement strand
GCCTTCGCCCAAGGGCTGGAAGTGATCGAGGATGAGGCTTTGCTGGCAGAAACCGCCGGGCTGGTGGAATGGCCAATTGTGTTGATGGGTACGTTCGATGAGAGCTTTCTGGAAGTGCCGCCCGAGGCGATCATCACGTCGATCAAGTCGCATCAGAAATGTTTCTCTGTGCGCGACCCGAAATCCGGCACGCTTACCAACAAGTTCCTGCTGGTCTCCAACATGGTGGCCAAGGATGGCGGCAAGATGATCGTTGCTGGCAACGAGCGGGTGATTGCCGCGCGGCTTTCCGATGCCAAGTTCTTCTGGGAACAAGACAAGAAGATTCCGCTTGCCGACCGCAACAAGGCGCTAGAGAAAATCACCTTCCACGCCAAGCTTGGTACCCAGGCTGAACGCGTGCAGCGTATTGAAAAGCTTTCCTCGGAAATCGCGCAAATCATTGATGCCAATGTGGAAATGACGGCTGAGGCAGCACATTTGTGCAAGGCTGATCTGGTCACCGGCATGGTGGGTGAATTCCCGGAACTGCAAGGCCTTATGGGCAAATATTATGCCGAGGCCGAGGGTAAGGACAGTGTGGTCGCAAGCGCCCTTGAATATCATTACAAGCCGCAAGGCCCTTCCGATGATGTGCCAACCTCCAAGGTGGCCCAAGCGGTGGCGCTGGCTGACAAGATCGACACGCTGACGGGCTTTTGGGCGATTGACGAAAAGCCGACCGGTTCCAAAGACCCCTATGCCCTGCGCCGCGCCGCACTGGGCGTGATCCGGATTATTCTGGAGAACAGCCAAAGGCTGAGCCTGTCGCCACTCTTTGCAAAAACACTTAATCCAGATGTTGCAGAAGACTTGTTATCCTTCTTCGCTGATCGTTTGAAAGTGCACCTTCGTGATGCGGGCGCCAGGCATGACTTGATTGATGCGGTGTATGCGCTTGGTGGGCAGGATGATCTGTTGATGATCGTTAAACGGGTTGAAGCGCTGGGCGTGTTTCTGGATACAGATGATGGCCAGAACCTTTTGCAGGGCTACAAGCGGGCGGCCAACATTTTAAGCGCGGAAGAAAAGAAAAACACCAAGATCGCCGATGCAGTTTCAGCAGATTTGTTTGCTGAAGATGAAGAGCGCGCCTTGTTCGACAGCCTTGAAGAGACTGAGCATCAGGTGGTGCAATTCATCGATGTGGAAGATTTCGAAGGTGCCATGGGCTGGCTCGCCAGATTGCGCGCGCCGGTGGATGCGTTCTTTGAAAAAGTGCACGTGAACGATGATGACGAAGCGGTGCGGGCCAACCGCCTGGCGCTGCTTGCCCGTATTCGCGCTGCCACGCGCCAGGTTGCGGACTTCTCCAAGATCGGCGGCTAGGCGAAAAGAGCACCCAGTCGATTACATATTCGGATAGTTCGGGCCGCCGGCACCTTCGGGAACCGTCCAGGTGATGTTTTGGCTTGGATCCTTGATATCGCAGGTTTTGCAGTGCACGCAGTTTTGCGCGTTGATCTGGAAGGTTGGGTTCTTGCCGTCATCATCGTAAAGAACTTCATACACACCCGCCGGGCAATAGCGCTGGGCGGGCTCTGCATACTTTTCAAGGTTCACCGCAATAGGAATGTTTTCGTCGCCAAGACGCAGATGAATAGGCTGGTCTTCCTCATGGTTGGTTGCTGAGAAAGACACATTGGTCAGCCGGTCAAACGACAAGACCCCATCAGGTTTGGGATACACAATTTCTTTGCATTCAGATGCGGGCTTCGTGGCAGCCGCATCCGTTTTGTCGTGATGCCAGGTGCCAAACAGGGAGAAGCCAAGTTTCTCGCGCATATGCATGTCGAGCCCCCCAAGCGCCAGGCCGCCAATGAGGCCAAGGCGCGACCACATGGGTTTGACGTTCTGAACTTTCTCAAGATCTTTATAAACCCATGAAGCGCGATATGCGTCTTCATACTTCACCAATTCATCGCCTTCGCGGCCTTCGCTGATGGCTTCAAAAGCTGCTTCGGCCGCCATCATGCCAGTCTTCATGGCGTTGTGGGAGCCCTTGATGCGCGGCACGTTCACGAAACCTGCCGAACAGCCAATAAGCGCCCCACCGGGGAAATAAAGCTGCGGCACGGATTGCAACCCGCCTTCGGTGATGGCGCGCGCGCCGTAGGCTATGCGTCGTCCGCCCTCCAGCACTTCGGCAATCATCGGATGATGTTTAAAACGCTGAAATTCCATGTAAGGCGAGAGATAGGGGTTTTCGTAGTTCAGATGCACAACAAAGCCGATGGCCACCTGGTTGTCTTCGATGTGGTACATGAAGCTGCCGCCACCCACCTTGGTGCCAAGCGGCCAACCCATGGTGTGGGTGACTTGGCCTTGCTTGTGGTTTTCGGGCTTCACTTCCCACAGTTCTTTAATGCCAATGCCAAACTTTTGCGGATCACGCCCCTTATCCAGCGTGTATTCAGCGATGACCTCTTTGGCGAGCGATCCACGCACGCCTTCTGCGATAAACACATATTTACCGTGCAATTCCATGCCGGCTTCGAAATCGGATTTATGTGCGCCCTCGCGGTCAATGCCCATAACGCCGGCAACGACACCTTTCACCGAGCCGTCTTCGCGGTGGACCAGTTCAGAACACGCAAAGCCCGGGTAAATTTCCACACCCATGCCTTCTGCCTGTTCAGCCAGCCAGCGGCATACATTGCCTAAAGACACAGCATAATTACCGTGATTGTTCATCAGTTTCGGCATGCCAAAATTGGGCAATTGCAATGCGCCTGAAGGGCCAAGCACAAAGAATCTGTCAGATGTCACCTCGGTATTCAGAGGCGCACCCAACTCTTTCCAATCGGGAATGAGCTCGTTTAGCGCAATTGGGTCTACCACGGCGCCGGAAAGAATATGCGCGCCAACTTCTGAACCTTTTTCCAGAATGCAAACATTGATTTCGCTGCCAGCATCTGCGGCCAGTTGTTTAAGGCGAATGGCGGCTGCAAGACCCGCAGGGCCAGCGCCAACAATCACCACATCAAATTCCATTGCTTCGCGCTCTGGCGCGTTCATTGCCTCATCACTCACGGCTCATTCCCTCTCGCACTCTATATTCTGCGGTTAGAGCTATTCTAACAAGAATTGTCTAGCCTAAAAAACACGTGGAACACCAGTATTGACTGGCAGTGATACGAACAATTTGTGCTATATACGCCTTATGGCTCAAGAAAATGCCTCTTCTCCTGATCAAACACTCAGCCCGGCGGAAATTTTACGCTGGCAGATGGATATGGGCGTGGATGAAGCACTGGGTGATGCGCCGATAGACCGCTTCGCGCAATCGCGCCAGAAGGTGGCGCAACAGGCAACGCCATCGGCTGAAAAGCCTGCGCCGAGCCGCGTCAGCCGCACACCATCATTTCCAGCGCCAGCCGCAACGCCGCGCGCAGCACCTGGTGATGCTGGCCAAGACCTTGCCTTGCAAGATGAGATCATTGCTGATGCACGCACTCTTGCAGAGCAAGCCAAAAGCCTGGATGAAATTTACGCAGCACTGAGCACGTTTGATGGTTGCCCTTTAAAGAAGACAGCTAAGAACCTGGTGTTCAGCGATGGTAACCCAAAAGCCCGGGTGATGATGATCGGCGAGGCGCCGGGCGCTGACGAAGACCGGCAGGGCAAACCCTTTGTAGGCCGTTCCGGGCAATTGCTGGATTTGATGCTGACGGCGATTGGGTTGGACCGGCATGATGAAGATCCGAAAAAATCGGTTTTTATCTCCAACACAATCTTTTGGCGCCCACCAGGAAACCGCAAACCAACTGCCGCTGAATCAGAGATTTGCTTTCCCTTCATCAGCCGCGCCATTGAGCTTGTGCAGCCAGATATTCTGGTGTGTTTGGGGGCAACGCCAATGCACAGGTTTACCAGCGGGTCTGAGGGCATTTTGCGCGCGCGTGGTAAATGGAAAAGTTTTGAAAGCGCGGGCAAGCAGATTGATCTATTGCCCACGCTGCATCCCGCTTATTTGCTGCGCCAACCCGCACAAAAGCGGCTGTCATGGCGCGATTTTCTTGCGTTGCACGAGAAGTTGAACGGCTAACCGAATTCAGAATTTCCTGCATCTACAAAACAAATCTCAAATGATGAGCGTCATCTAAACCAGATCATCAAAAATGGTCTCAACCGCATATTTTATGCGTTTTATCTGCTAGTGCCTGCAGAATACTGCAAGAATCAGCGCGCGGCACCGCCGGCGTGAAGGTCAACTGGTAGACCAACCACACAAACACACACCAAAACGGGCGCGCTTATACCTCAAGCAGGCCCGTTTTTTTTGTTCAGTTCAAGCAGGTAAGCGAAGGCTTACTCATCTTCAGGCACATATTCGCCGGTTTTGGGGTCTTTGCGCAATTTAGCAATTGAGCCATCGCTTCCTGGTGGAACATCGCGCTTAACCGGTTTTGCCTTGGGTTGATTAGCGAACCGCTTCATACCAAAGCCAACGGCTGCCACAACCGCACACGTTATAAGAACTTTCCACAGCATCTTGGAATTATACCCTAAAGACCAAAGCGCGCCCAGAGGCTGCGTTCTTCAAGCGTGGTCAACACATCTCCCGACCAGCCTTCTGTGAGGCCGCCCAATGCACCGATAGAAAGAGCTGCATCCGATGCCGGCATAAGCCGGCCCAAAAGGCCTTTCTTGGCAGCGCTGATATAGTTGATGTCAACGTCATCGCCAAATTTCTCTTGCAGCACCTGATGCATATTGCCGAGCTTGTCGATGAGGCCCAGCTCAATAGCCTGGTTACCGGTCCAAAAGGCACCTGAGAACAAATCCTTATTCTTCTCGTCCAACTTGTCGCCCCGGCGCTTGCGCACCAAATCCTTGAAGCTTTCATGGATGTCACTCTGGATGGATTTAAGCCGCTCAATATCGGTCTTTTTCTTCGGCTGGAACGGATCAAGTATAGACTTGTTTTCACCAGAAGTTTGGACGCGTCGTTCAACACCCAGTTTCTTGATGGCTTCCACAAATCCAAAGCTTGCAGAAATCACGCCGATCGACCCAACAATCGTGTTGGCATCTGCATATATTTCATCGCCCGCCATAGCCATCCAATAACCGCCTGAAGCCGCCACATCCTCCATAAACACATAAACTGGCACTTTATGCTCATCAGCCAGCCGGCGGATACGATCACAGATCAACGCCGATTGCACGGGCGAACCGCCAGGCGAATTGATCAACAATGCAACCGCATTGACGCCTTTAAGCTCAAAAGCTTTCTCAATTGCCGGATTGATGGTTTGAAATGACAGCCCTGGGCGCAGAGGAGACCCCACGCCAATGGCGCCATGCAGGCGCACAACCGCTACCCGTTTGGTGTCCTTGCGCCAGCGCGCGGGAATGAGTTTCTTGAGGTGTTTTTTCATAAAACCTTACTTAAGGCGCGTGGAGAATTCTGCAAGCGTAAAAAGTTTAAATGGTTAGGGTATAGTGCTTAGCGTAGCACGTAAGCCTCGCCGTCTCGTAGAATGGCTTCTGCTTCCGGTGTAAATGTATTGTCCTTTGTATGTAAAACCAAACCGCGCAAAATGCGCATGGGCGCGCGCGAATTTTTAATACCTTGTACGAGCACCCGAGACGCTGGCGCACCTTCGCGTGCATAAAGCGGTGCCACATGAATGGCACCAATCCGGCTGGAAATAAAGGCTGCTAGAATACGTGCCAGGCTGTCTGCCCGGTGAACAACCGTCACCGTGCCGCGCGGTATGGCCATTGCCGCCATAACCTTGACCCACGCCTCGAAATCTTCGGGTCCAAAACTCAATGCAGCAGAGCGAAGACTACTAGGAGATTGGGTGCCTTTGTCTTCATCGAAGAAAGGTGGGTTTGCATAAACATGATTAAACGAATTGGGCGGTGGCCATTGGGTGAGGTCGCGCCGTGTCGCTTCCTTCACATCACCAGTAATCACCTGAATATTTCCAGACAACTCATTGCGCTTCACATTTTCTTCTGCAAGCATGGAATAGCGCGAGGCAAGTTCAACACCAGTGATGTGAACGCCTGGTACACGTGCAGCAACACAAAGGGATACAACACCTACACCAAGACCCGCTTCAAATGCGGTTTGACCGGCCTCAACAGGGATGGATGCCCCCAGAAACACCGCGTCAATGCCAGCGCGATATCCTTTTTCAGGCTGCAATACGCGCAATTTTCCGCCAAGAAAACCATCCTCACTTAGCGATGCAGGCAACTTGGCCTCATTCGCCCCAGCTTCGGCGGCGTTTGCCTCGTCGCCAGTTAACATGGCGTCACTCCCGCGTCTTCCATAAGCCTTTGTGCTTTCGCCAGCCAATCGGGCTCTACCATCAATCGCCGTGGCAACACGCCAATGCTGCCTTCAACAATGCTCATATTTGCATCAAACACAGCATAAGGAATGCCTTCACCATCCAGCAAAGCTGAGGCATAAGAAATAAGAACGGCATCATTTGTGGTCAGCAATTCAGTCATCACCCAGCAGTATGACGTTTAGTGCATGAGAATCAAAGGTGATTCTTATGCGTTACAATACAGCTTCTTGCGCGTCGGGCCAATGGCGGCGTCCAAAGGTCGCTCTTGACCGTGTATACCGGTCTATTATCTTTTGGAGAGTCTATATAAGTAGAGTTGCGTTAAGGGGGTCCTTGGTGGGCGTTGTTATTCCATTAGAAGAAAAGCGCGGTAAGGCGGATATTGAAGCCTTACTTAAGCTTACCGCACAAGATATGGGCGCGGTGAATGAAGAGATCATGTCGCGTGCCACCTCGCATGTGGATATGATCCCCGAACTTGCGAACCATTTAATCAATTCGGGCGGCAAGCGTTTGCGGCCGATGGTAACCGTTGCCTCGTGCCGCATGTGTGGCATTGAAGAAGGCATCGCGCCTGTCAAATTGGCAGCGGCGATTGAGTTCATGCACACAGCAACCTTGCTGCACGATGATGTGGTGGATGAGAGCGATCTGCGCCGTGGCAAGCCCGCAGCACGCATGATCTGGGGCAATCAGGCAAGTGTTTTGGTTGGCGACTACCTTCTCGGACAAGCGTTTAAAATGATGGTTGAGACAGGTTCGCTTGAATGCCTGCGCATTCTCTCTGATGCCGCATCCGTCATCGCTGAAGGGGAAGTGATGCAGCTTGCGGCTCAAAAAGATATCACCACCACCGAAGACGCCTATATGAAGATTATTGATGCCAAGACGGCCGCGTTGTTTTCTGCTGCGGCCGAAGTCGGCGCCGCTGTCGCAGATCGCCCGCGCGAAGAACAAGCGGCACTTGAGAGCTTTGGCCGCAACCTGGGCGTTGCTTTCCAACTAATTGACGATGCGCTGGATTATTCAGGCAAGCAGGCTGATCTCGGCAAGGAAGTGGGCGATGATTTCCGCGAAGGCAAAGTCACCTTGCCGGTGATTTTAGCCTATCGCCGTGGAGATGAAGAACAACGCACGTTCTGGACGGATCAATTGGCACATGATGCGCCAACCGATGAGAATTTGGCTGTTGCGATCTCCTATCTGGAAGAGCACGGCGCCATTGAAGCAACGGTTGAGCGCGCCCGTCACTATGGCGCGATCGCTCGTGATGCCTTGGCTATCTTCCCAGACAGCGAGCTAAAGTCATCACTCGTGGATGCTGTCGATTTCTGTATTGATCGGGCGCACTAAAGAAAGCTTGGGCCATTTGCGCAGCCATTCTTTCTGACGCACACGCATAAGATAAGTTTCGCTTTTCTGTAACCCGCGTGGTGTCGGGCAAATGCGCAAAGAAAACAGATCATCAAGCCCGTAAGGCGCGAGCACTTCAAGTTGATTGGACGCATTGACGCGCACACCCACACATGTGGGCGTTTCAAGCCAATTGGACATGGCATCAAG
This sequence comes from Hyphomicrobiales bacterium, assembly GCA_051010095.1. Lineage (GTDB taxonomy): Bacteria > Pseudomonadota > Alphaproteobacteria > Rhizobiales > CAJQND01 > CAJQND01. The sequence continues at coordinate 4,577 of JBPCVX010000126.1, read as the reverse complement.
AGTTGAAACGTAAGGCTGATCATCGTTGCGCAAATGCATGCGTGCCTGGTTTCGTACTGACCATGGTCTGCCGGGCGCAGCCGCGCTCAACTGGGCTTCAATCTCTATGTCCCGTGCCGGCTCAAGATTGCCGGGGTTGAAATAGAGAATATCGATGTCATCAAGCGCCGTTGGTATGTCGAAGCCGTGCAGATGGCCCCACACGGCATTGCGCACAAAGCCTGCACCAATTGCCCAGTCGTCTAGCGCCATGGACTTGACTGCAGATAAGGCGTCCATGCGGTCGGCGTCGTTGCTTAAAAGGTCGACGAGGCGATGTTCCAGATCTTCAACCATCGGCAGCAGAGAGCGAGTACGTCGCAGAAATCCACCAATTTGGATGCACAGCTTTAAGTGCGTCTGCCGCCGCTTCGGCTTCTGTGTGTGTGTCATAAATCCCAAAACACGTGGCGCCTGATCCAGACATGCGCGCCAACAGACAGTTCTCATCTCGCTCCAATGCGCTTACGACATCTGCGATAACAGGTTCGATTGAAATAGCGGGCATCTGCAAATCATTGCGCTGTGTTGCCAGCCAATCGGCAAAATCAGCAACATCTGAAAAACTTTCATCCGCGATATCAAGTGGGTTGCCGAATTTTCCATCCAATGCGCGAAAGATCGCAGGTGTTGATACTTCAACGCCTGGATTGACCAGAACCATAGGGCACTCTGGCAGAGTGTTCAGAAAATCGATCCGCTCGCCAATGCCGCGCATCCGGCAGGTTCGGCTTGCAAGACACACCGGCACATCGGCACCCAGGGTCAGTGCGACGGCGGAAAGTGCATCATCGTCAATCTCTGTCCCAAAAAGCCTGATGAGCCCGCGCAACGCAGCCGCCGCATCCGCCGACCCACCCCCAATGCCGGAAGCAACAGGCAGGTTTTTCCGTAAGCTCATTTCAGCACCGGTGAAAATGTCGGGCTTTAATTGGGCTAGCGCACGCGCGGCGCGCAGCACCAGATTATCCGCGTCTGTTTCCAGGCCCGCACCAAAAGGACCATCAATTTTGAGCGAGAATTCATCAGCATGCTTGAACGTCAACTCATCACCAAACGCGGTGAACCCCACCACGCTGTCGAGCAGGTGATAGCCATCCGCGCGCTTGCCGGTGACATGAAGACTGAGATTGATTTTTGCCCTGGCGCGCTCGGTTATCATCTGTTGCGCCCCCCGCATGTTGATGTGAATGCCACCCGCATATTGCCTTTTTCAGACGCTTTTTCAAGTTCGCCTCTTTCCGTTAGCAGCCAATCTGATAAGCTCAATTCTTTAAATGAGGAATGTCATATGTCGGCATGGAATTATTGGCAGGGAAGCTGGATTGAGGGCAATCCGTTGGTCATGGGGCCCATGAGCCATGGGGCTTGGCTTGCATCGACGGTGTTTGACGGTGCACGCGCCTTCGAAGGCACAATGCCTGATTTGGATTTGCATTGCGCGCGCATGGTGCGTTCCGTCGATGCCATGGGTCTGCAAACCAATCTCAAGGCAGAGGAAATCATGGAACTTGCCAAGGAAGGGATTTCGAAATTTCCCTCAGGCACCGCGCTCTACATCAAACCGATGTTTTGGGCTGAAGAGGGGCTGGTGACGCCGGTTCCAGAGACAACGCAATTTTGTTTAAACATTTTTGAAGCTGAAATGCCGGAACCCGCAAGTTCATCGATCACTGTGTCTCCGTTCCGCCGGCCCTCGGCAGAGTTCGCGCCTACTGACGCAAAGGCAGCCTGTCATTACCCAAACTCAGCGCGTGCCATGCGCGAGGCGGCCTCACGCGGGTTCGACAATGCGTTGATGCTTGATCCCTTGGGCAATGTTGCAGAGCTTGCCACCGCGAACATTTTCTGTGCGAAAGATGGTGTTGCGCATACGCCTGCGCCAAATGGCGCCTTTCTCAATGGCATCACACGCCAACGCACTATCAAGCTGCTAGAGGATGCAGGCGTAAAAGTTTACCAGCGCCACCTCACTGCACAGGATTTTCTTGAGGCTGACGAGATATTCTCCACCGGCAACTACTCAAAAATTGTCCCGATCACCAGATTAGAAGACCGCGATTATCAGCCAGGCCCGGTCTATGCGCGCGCCCGCGAGCTTTACTGGGATTATGCCCATAACGGCTGACAACATCCGTTAGCCCGTTGCGCTGAGGGTAAACACTTCGCCCTCCCATGCGCTTGCGCCGCGCCCTATCGAAGCAATTGCTTCCTCCATACGGCCGCCGCGCTCAAGAACTTCATCTGCCAAAGCTACCATGCGGGCATTGGGCGTGGCGGATGGAGATGCAGACCGCAGTTCGCGCGCTAATTCCAGCTCATTACGATCCGGGTCCAAAAAACATTTGGTAATGTATGCCCCCGCCGTTGAGCGGCTAATGCCCGCCCAACAATGGATCACCATAGGGGATGAGCGGTCCCAGTCATGGATAAACTGCAGCAACGCGTCCACATGTTCATGGCCCGGCAACACATAGCCTTCGCGCGGCGTTGAGATATCATTGAAAGCAAGTTTGAGGTGGCTTACCGCAGCCATATGTGAAAAATCTGGCATCTCACCATGATCACCCAACAGGCTTGCCACATGGCTTGCGCCGTGGGCTTCTACCACATGGTCAACCTTGTTGAGCGGGCACACAATAATCATAATATCCTCAACTTAACTGCCTGAATTTGCTTAAGAATTTTTCTTGCGCCTGTGCCACCGGCAAGGGCTGCAACTCAAGCCGTTCCGCTGGAAAACCGTTCAAGCTTTTAGGACGGCCAAAGAATTTTTCTGCTTCTTCAACTGCAAAACCTGCAAGCTGCGTGGCTTCCAGATAAGCAGAAATTTTATCGGCACGCTTGATCAGTTTTTTGATGTCTGTAGGCAAGCGAGGCGGAATTTCAAAACGGATATGAATGGCTTCTTCCAGCCTTGTTTCAAACGCCTTATAGTCCAGCCCAAGTGCATTTTTAAAAGGCGAAATCATATCGCCGATCACATATTCCGGGGCATCATGCAAAAGCGCTGCAAGCCGGCATTTGCGGTCGAGCTCTGGCTGCAAATGTGAGCATAAGGCTTCCACCAGCAAAGAATGTTCCGCCACCGAATAAGCATGCGCGCTCAGTGTCTGGCCGTTCCAACGGGCAACGCGGGCAAGCCCCTGGGCAATGTCCTCAATCTCAATATCAAGCGGCGAGGGATCCAGCAGATCAAGCCTACGGCCTGAGAGCATGCGCTGCCATGCGCGCGGCTGGGTGTCGGTCGATGAAGTAGGCATCAAACATCCGCAAGTTGGTTGGTGTTTCTGTTTATCAGAAAGCGCGCCTACGACAACGCCTCTTTTAACCAGGTGAGCAAAACCCGCGTGTCTTTGCCGGGCGGCCTGCCCGCGGGGTGATAGAGGGAGAGACTGTCTGAAATTTTAAGCGCTGCATCAAACGGGCACACGAGTGCGCCCGTTGACAGAAGATGTGCACTGGTGCGCGCCCAGCCGATTGCAATGCCGTGGCCTTCAAGCACTGCCTGCATCATCATCGGATAGCTGTCATAAACCTCGCCCCTTTGGCCAACGCGCGTCTCTGTGCCGATTTCGTCAAGCCAGTTGTCCCAGTCCGTCCAGTCTTGTTGTGGCGGCTTGTGGTGCAGCAGGCGATGGGCATCCAGATCATCCAGCGCAAGGGGCACGTGCTTGCCTTGCAAATAGTCCGGGCTGCAAATGGGAAAGACTTCATCAGCTCCGGTGAACAGGCATTGCGCTGAACCGTGCGCACGCCTGGTTGATTGTAGCGCCAGATCAAACCGCTCTTCAGCTTCAGAGATGGGCTTGGTCGAAATGCTCACTCTCACCTCGATATGAGGGTGCTTTTGATAGAAATCAGAAAGCCGCGGCATCAGCCAGTAAAGCCCCTCACACAATTGCGAGCGCAACACGATTTCATTGGCTTTCTGACTTTGGCGCAGAGTGTCGGCCGCATCGGCTATTTGTTCCAGCCCACGCGCCACCTGTTGCCATAACATGCGACCGGCGTCAGTGAGATGAACCGCGCGGTTGCGGCGTTCAAAAAGCGCGATGCCCAGATTTTCTTCCAGCGCGCGAATTTGCTTGGAGACCGCTGCCTGCGTGAGCCCCAGCTCATCGCCCGCTTTGGTGATGCTGCCCAGCCGGGCGGTTGCCTCGAACGGCAGGAGACTGGTCAAGGGTGGCAAGGAAGATCGCAAATTTTTCATAACTTATAGTTATGTATAAAAGAACAGAAGTCAATTTTAATACCTCTCAATGTTCTCTACTATGTGTTGTAATATTTAACATGTGTCGAGATCAACCACTTTGGAAAAAACAAATCACACCGATAATACGAAACTGGCAGTTATTGTAATTATCTTCACGGTACTGGCGCTTTCGTTGGGCGATGCATTGATAAAATCGTTCAGTGCAAACCTTGTTTTGTGGCAGATTTTCGTGTTGCGTTCAGCTTTGGCGTTGCCGGTTCTGCTTGCGGTGTGGCGGATGAAATTTGCCGCTGTGCCGCTCTTGCCGACAACACCAGGGTGG